>JAGQHR010000720.1 GCA_020431745.1 Candidatus Eiseniibacteriota bacterium | reverse complement strand
AAGGCGCTCGTCTCCAGGCGCTCGACGATCGATTCGAGCCCGCGATGCCCCCCCGGTCCACCCGTGCGCCGGATCCGAATCCGGCCCCACGGGAGATAGATGTCATCGGTGATGACCAACATGTCTTCCGGGGAAACCGAAAGCTCGGCCAACATGGGCGCGACCGCCTCCCCCGAACGATTCATGTAGGTCAAAGGACGCATCAACAGGATGGGGCGTCCTCCGATCTCGATCTCCGTCTCCTCTCGCTGCGCCCGACGGTGCCAGCCCGCCGACCCGCGCAGCACTTCCAGCGCGAGAAATCCGACGTTGTGCCGTGTGCGCTCGTAGCGTGTGCCCGGATTGCCCAAGCCGACGATGGCACGCACGCTCGAATCAGACTCCCTTTCATCGTTTCCGCCCGAGCCGGGCAGGGTCGCGCGGGTCGGAGTCTCGTCCGTCCGGTCCACCGATCGCGAGTTATTCTGCGGGCGCGGCCGCTCCGGAGGCCGGGGTCGCTCCACCTTCCGCCGGCTTCTCCTCGGTCTCGGTGGCCGGCGAAACGACCATCGCGATGACCTGGTCGGGCGGGTTCATGATGTGCATGTCCGGATCCAGCGCGAGGTCCCGGACGTGGATGGAATCGTTCCGCTCCAGGTTGGTGACGTCGACGTCGATCGACGCCGGAATCTTGGCCGCCACGCAGTCCAACTCGATGTCCCGCGCCAGGTGCTCGAGGATGCCCCCCTCCTTGACGCCGGCCGGAGTTCCGATCAGGTGCAGCGGCACGTGGACGCGCACGCGCTGATCCATTCGGATGTGCTCGAGGTCGAAGTGCACCACCGCCTCGGTCACGGGGTGGCGCTGGACCTCCTTGATGATCGCCTTGATGTCTTCGCTCTCGCGACCTTCCATCTCGAGGTCGAGGATCGCGTTGCCCGAAGACACCGACCGGAGAACCCGATCCAGCTCCTGGTGGTCCACTGCCAGCGCGACGTTCTCGTCAGGGCCGTAGAGGATGCCTGGCACGCGTCCGGCGCGGCGGCTCGCCCGTGCTCCCCCCTTGCCGCGCAGCTCTCGCTTGCTCACGTTGATTCTTACCGTGTCCATTGTGTCTCTCCATCTCCCACGAATCGCATCGAATCCTCTACGAATCCTCTTGCTCCGCTACTGCACCGTCCTCGCGAGGGCGCGCGTCGCGATCGCGACCGACGCTTCGCGTCCCGCCGTTCTCGAGCCCACGCTCGGAGCGGCGAACACCTTCCTTACACGAACAGAGAGCTCAACGAGCGCTCCTCATGGATCCGCCGAATCGCCTCCCCCAGCAAACGACTGACCGACAGGGTCTGGAGCTTGTGGCCGAGGTCGACGGGGCGCGGCGGAACCGAATCGGTCACGACCACCTCTTCGATCGGGGCCGCGCCGAGCACCGCCTCCGTCTGCGGCGCGAAGACGGCGTGCGTCACGCCGACCCGAATGCTCGTCGCCCCACGCTCCTTGAGCGCGACGGCGGCCTTCGCGATGGTGCGCCCGGTCGAGATCACGTCATCGAAGATCACGATGTTCCGATCCTGTACTTCGCCGATCAGGTTCATGACTTCGGTGTCGTCGGCCCGCGTGCGTCGCTTGTCGACGAGAGCCAACGAGGCACCCAAACGCTTCGCGTAGGCCCGCGCCATCTTTAGCGAGCCGACGTCCGGAGCCACCACCGTCAGGTTCGGGATCTCCTTGCGGTGGAAGTACTCGATGAGAACCGGGGCCGCGAAGAGATGATCCAGGGGGATGTCGAAGAATCCTTGGATCTGGCTCGAGTGCAGGTCCATGGTGAGCACACGATCCGCACCCGCCTCCGCGATCAGGTTCGCGACGAGCTTGGCCGAGATCGGAACCCGGGGTTGGTCCTTGCGATCCTGCCGCGCGTACCCGAAGTACGGAATCACCGCGGTCACCCGCTGGGCCGAGGCGCGTTTGGCGGCATCCATCATGATGAGCAACTCGAGCAAGCTCTCCGCGGGAGCCCCCGTCGGCTGCACGATGAAGATGTCGCACCCGCGCACGTTCTCGTTGATCTTGACCGTGATTTCGCCGTCCGGGAAACGATCCACCTCGGCCTCACCCGGATCCACCCGCAAGTAGCTGCAGATGGAGCGTGCGAGATCCGGATGGGCGCTTCCCGAGAAGACTCTCAACGAATCGACCACCGCACCTGTCTCCCGCTGCTCCTCGGACTGCCCCCGAGGACCGCCCGCAAGACGCAAAAGCGTGATGTTACACGATTCCCCAACAGACCCCAGCAAGAAATGGCAGGGGCGGGAGGATTCGAACCTCCGAGTGTCGGATCCAAAGTCCGATGCCTTACCGCTTGGCGACGCCCCTGTCCGGACCCAAGTTCTACCCGATCGCGGAGGAAATGCCTATCCACCAGGCAAACGAAAAGCCGCCCCCGGAGAGACCCGAGGGCGACTGTCGCCTGACCCGCACGGCGCCGTCCGGACCTAGCGCACGACGGCGTTCTTTTCCAGCTCGACCCGGTAGGCCGAGAGGATCACATCCTCCAAGTGTCTTCGTGCCTTGGGATTGATGGGATGGACCATATCCTGGTAGGTACCGTC
>JAGQHR010000719.1 GCA_020431745.1 Candidatus Eiseniibacteriota bacterium | reverse complement strand
CCACGTCGTCAACTATGACGTGCCCTACCACGCGGAGGACTACGTCCACCGGATCGGAAGAACCGCGCGAGCAGGGCGAACCGGGATGGCGATCATGCTGGCGACCTCGCGGGATCGTGCGAGCCTGCAGGCGATCGAACGGTTGCTGGGGGGACCGCTGGGCAGCAACGGATCGGGCCGCCCGAAGCGCGCTGCCGGCGGATCGGCCAACGGGTCGAGCGGAAGCGGGTCGAACGGAAACGGCGCGACCGGTAGCGGACGTCGTCGCCGCGGCGGCCGAGGCCGCACTCGCGACGCGGTTCCTGCGTTGGCAGCGGCTTCATCCGAGAACGGCAGCAACGGAAACGGCACGAATGGCAACGGGGCTGGTTCCGGACGGCGCAACGGGAGCCGGCGTTCCAAGGACGCATCCGGCTCGGGCGCGCACGAGCGCGTTCCGGCCGTAGCTCACCGTGGCAAGAGCGACACACCCCGCCGGAGGACCGGTGGCGAGTCTCGGAGGGAGCGAATCCCCGCCGAGCCGCGCACCCCGACCGGAGCCGGTAGGTCAGATCGGGAGTCCCAACCCGTCGGACTCTTCCAATCCGTCCTCGGCAGACTCTTCCGTCGCTGATCAGACGAATCCCGGCCATCAGCCTTCCCGCATAATCGAGCGCCGCTGGTGCGGCGCTCGATTCCTCGAGATGTCTTCTCCTCCTGCCTTGCCAAGCGGGATTCCTCTGATTCGATCTCAAGAGATCTGCACCCGCACTCCCCGCCGATCCGCGGTCCGGGTGGAACCACCCGCTGCAGTGGAGGAATCGATGGAAACGGGTCGTTTCACACGAAATCGGCGAACCACGGCCGGCCCTTCGGAACCGCTGATCCGATCGATGCTTCTGGCGTGCCAATGCGGGTACCGAGACACCACGGGTGGGAAACCTCCCCAGCCAAAACGGCAGGTCCTCCCGAGACTCGTTGCAATCAAGGGAGTTCCAGGCGTGGCACGCTTCTTCAATCACTTCTTTTCGTTCCGAAGAGCGGCCGTCCAGTGAAAGGAAGAATGCGAGTGGAGCACGCCCTGGAGTTATTCGACTTCGACAGCCAGACCATCGCTCTCGTGGAAGACGACCCCATTCAGGCGAAGGTGCTGCAGAAGCGTCTGATCGAAACGGGATACTCCGTCACCTGGTTCGCCAGCGCACGTGAGCTCATCGATTCGTTGGAAACGGAGGAAGCGCCATCCGCGATCCTCTGCGACATCAATCTCCCGGAAGTCAGCGGACTGGAGCTCATGAAGCGGATCCAGTCGCATCCCGCATGGTGTCTGGTCCCGTCCGTTCTCATGACCTCGGACCCGACGCGTGATCATCTGTGGGACGCCCGCAAACTTCCCGTGCCCGTCGAGGGGTTCCTGGTGAAACCGGTCGTGCCGCAGGCCTTGGACACCATGTTCCAGAACCTGCTGAAGAAGCAGAACCCGACCTATCTCCTCCGTCACTTCCAGCGGCAGCGAGTCTCGCTCGAGCTTCGCGCGCGTACCCGTGATCGCGAGCTCAATCAGCAGGCGCAGGAAGTTTCCCGCGCGCTCGAGGAAACCGCGAAACAGCGCGGCTCGCTGGAGTCGGAGCTGTTGATGGCCCGCAACGCGTTGGAGGGTTCCGTGGGAGCACGGGAAAAGGCGGAGATGACCGCGGCCCTCACGGAGCTGCACGACGAGGAAGTCGTGCTCCGGGATCGTCTGAGAGAGCTGCAGGAACGGCGGGGGGCACTCATCACTCAAAAAAAGAAGCTGCTCGCCGAAATCGATCGGGAGCTGCGTATCCTCGACGTGCAGATCCGCACCGCGGAAGAAGTGGTGCGGAACTCGATGAACTGAGCGGGGGCCGTTCGACAACGCGGGAAGCGAATCTCGGCTCCGCCCTCGATCGATCGCCAGCCCTGCGACTTTCCGGAACCGCGGGCCCTCAGTCGACGAAGATGAGCTCTTCGACTCCCCCGTCGCCCCCACGCAGCCACGCCACGCCCACCGGGATCTGGTTCCGCCGTTCCCACTCCGGTGCCGGAACGAGGCAGACATCACGGATCGTGCCCGGACGATCGGGGTCCTGCACGGGAACGGTCGGAAAGCGCTCTTCCAGGACCCAGCCGAGCGCGACGAAATCGCGGTCCGCCCGCTCTACCGGGACCTCGACGCAGGCGTCAGCCGACTCGGGCCGTAGCACGGGGAATTGATACAGGTCACGCAGGTACACGCTGGTCACACGAGGCTCGAGGGAGCCGTCCCTCCAGGACCAGGTGTCGTCGTGGTTCCTCTGCAACGATCCGTCGAGGACCGTCAGTATTTTGGTCATTTCGATTCTCACGCCCCGCGAGGGATTCGGTGCCGTGGCCCCAGCGACGCGATTCCCTGCAACGGTCCAAGCCGGATGATGGAGCCCGCTCTTGCAGAGGGCCCCGAGCACTCGTTGCGTTAGGTACATTCTCGCATGCCGAACGGCAGATCTTGAGCCCGGCCGGAGTTCTTCCGCAGACGGTGATGGTTGGCGGCCCGGGGATTGGCGCGAAGGAGGATGCCCGCGGGCCAGATTCCGCCCATTTCTTCGCGGAAGCG
>JAGQHR010000718.1 GCA_020431745.1 Candidatus Eiseniibacteriota bacterium | reverse complement strand
ACGCACTCCGGGCGGCCGACGCGAAGGCGAAGCTCGCGGTGCTGAAATCCCGCATGCCGAAGCCCGACCGCTGAGATGCGAGCACGACCTCAGAGTCGGGGGTCGCATCTGCGGTCGGGGCTGCGTTCGCCACACCCGTTCACGGCAGCTCCGGTTCGGCGGAGGGTTCGGCCGCCTCGATCACGCGATCGAATCGGTCCACTGCGGCCAGCACGCGCGTCTCCCCTCCCGTTTCCACCGCGACGTGGCGCGCCGGAGGATTCCGCCGGTGGGCCCACCACAGCAGAAGCGGCCAGACGCACGACGCGGAGAATATCCAGGTGATCGGCACGAAACGCGAGAGCGGACCCACCGAAAACGATCCGAGCCCGAGTCCCAGCATCAGACCGACGGTGGTCCAGGCACTGGCCCGGGGAAGCTCGTCGGCAAACTCTTCGGTGGCTTCGCTGATCACGATCGGAAACACCGGCGCCGCCGCCAAACCGGCAAAGAGATAGGCCAGGATTCCGGATCGCGGGTCCTGCGCGGCCGCGATCCCGAAGAAGGACAACGACTGGGCGACCAGGGCTCCGCGCATCAGCAGCTTCGAAGAGCCGTGACGGAGAACGAACACCGCCGCGACACGGCCGCAGGTCAGCGCCAGCCAAAACGACGAGAGCGCGGTCGCTCCGACGTCCGCTCCCAGACCACGCGTTTCCACCAGATAGAGCACGGCCCAGCTGGCAACGGTCGACTCGGCGACTCCATAGAGTCCCGCCCGGAGAGCATGCCCCCGCAACGCCGAACGACCCATCACGCCGCCGCGCCGGCCGGGCTCTTCGTCGGGAAACGCCAGCGCGGATGGGGCCAGGATGCTGCCAATGAGAAAGAGCCCCGATGTCGCGCCGAAAATCTGGGGGCCGACGCTCCAGTGACCGGAGGCGATCAGCACACCGTAGAGAGCCGGAGTCAGGGTCGCGCCGACGCCCAGCGTCGCGTGCAATCCGCTGAGCGCGATGCTGCGTCTCCGTGGATAGAGGGACGAGATCGTCGCGTTCGCCACGACTCCCATCCATCCCAGCGACAATCCCAGAACCAACGAGCCGCCCGCGAGGAAGATGGCAAGATACCGGGGGTCGATGGACGGACTGTTCCAGAGGACAGCCAGCATGCAGACGTTGCCCAGGTGCGACGCGCGATAGAGCCAACGCAGCCCGCAGCGACGCGCCAACCGGGGCCCCGTCGCCGCCGCGAGCGCCGCCATCAGGATCATCGGGAGAAAGAGCGATCCGTACGCGGTCTTGGAGAGGCCGAAACCGTAGAGCACGGCGCTGCTCGCCGGCAGACTCACATACGCTCCCGCTTGCGCGAAGGAAACCGCGTAGAGAACGGCGGCCTGCCAGCCGCGGGGAAGTGATCGCACTCGCTGGTCCCAAACCTCTTCGTGAAGTAGCCTTCGGTCCCGAACACACAGGAGTCGGCGAGCCGCGCGCCGGTGCCGATCCGGGAGGGCCCGTCGTCCGCATGCTCCGGTCGTCCGACATTCTCCGCTTCTACCTGCCGTTGGTCCTGACCTCGCAGATGATGACGCTCTCGGGCCCCATCATCAACGTGGGGATCGGACGATCCGCCGATCCGACGATCGAGTTCGCCGGCTATTGGCTGGGCTTCGCCGTCCTCCTCTTCCTGGAGAGCCCGTGCCTCTCGGTCCAGCAGATCTCGGCGACCCTGATCGGAAACACGCCATCCATCCCCCGGTTGATCCGCGTCGCGCTCTCGTTCGGCGTTCTGTCGACGCTGCTGATCCTGACCGTGGCCCTCATCGACCCGGTCTCCGCATGGATCTTCCGTACGGTCGTGCCCACGACACCGCGGGTGGCCGAGGTCGCCCGCACGGTTCTGCTGCTGCAGTCTCCGATTCCCCTATTGCTCTGCCTGCGGGGCCTCGCGAACGGATTCGCGATCCGACAGAAGCGAACCGATCTCGTGGCCCGCGCCACCGTCGTGCGACTGGTCACGCTCTCTCTCGGAGTCGGGCTCTTCGTGGCCGGCGCGAGCGGATCGGGCGCGATCGCTGGAGCGGTTGCGCTCGTCACCGGCATCGCCCTGGAAACCGCGACCGTGCTCTGGTCGGTCTCCCGCAAGGCTCGGACGGCGTGGCACCAGACGACGGTTGGGAGCCCGGCTCCCTACCGCTTCATCCTCCGTGTCGCCCTACCGCTCGTGGTGGCCGGCACGACGTGGACGGCTCTGCGCCCGATCATCAACGCGGCCCTCGGGACGCTGCCCGACCCGGAGCGCGCCCAGGCCGGCTTCGGCGTCGTCCTGCCGTTCGTGCTCGCCACCTGCTCGCCGCTCTGGATCATGCACAACGTCACGCTCGTGCTTCCGCGTTCGGTTCGTGATCTGCGGATCGTCGCTCGTTTCGCGGCGGGTACGAGCCTCTTCTTCGCGCTCCTCGTGCTCCTCGTGACCTGGACGGGGCTGCGGCACTGGCTTCTTCGCGACGTCTTCGGACTGAACGATGCTTTGGCCGCCGACGTCACACCGGCGATTCGGATCGTCGCGGTCGAGCCGTTCCTCCTGGCGGGACGCGGCTTCGCCCAGGGCATCCTG
>JAGQHR010000717.1 GCA_020431745.1 Candidatus Eiseniibacteriota bacterium | reverse complement strand
TCATTCGCGTGAGGTGATATCGGTGGAAGGCGGCGGCCCGGTCCGTTTCCGATTCCGGACGATTCGTCATGCGGGATCGGGCCGAATCGGGCTTCGCTCGGCCTGACGTTGGAATTCCCTTCGTTGCGAGTCGATTGCGCCCTCCTCGGAGGGATTCCCAAGTCGATGTTTCCGCGATCCGCCCCACCGCGGAGCCAGTAGGTCAACGTCTATCCTGTTGTAACAGTGTGTTTTGTCGTGTCGGATGACGTTGGCACGAGCCTTGGATCGGTATTGGCAGTCTTCGCGAAAGGAGCTGTCATGTCGATCCGCCCTCACCGCGTTTCCACGGTTGCCGTGGGCCTCCTCGCGAGCCTGTGGCTCGTGTCGGGATGTGCCGAGAACCGCGAGGTACTCACGTCGGCGACGGGAGGCGAACCCGAGTTCATCCGCGACGTGTCGAGCGCGGACGGACCGGAGGTGGGGTACGGCGGTTCCGGCAGTAGCGGTGGCGGAGGCACGCAACGGGCGGAGCTCCGCGTCGATCCTGCTGTGGGCGGCACGGTCGTGTGCGGCCGCTATCAGCTCACGATTCCGCCTGGTGCGCTGTCCTATGAGACGACGTATCGGATCGAGTATGACCCGCGCGATCCCGAGCTGATCTTCGATCTCTACCCGCACGGCGCCCAGTTCCACGTTCCGGTCGAGATCTCGGTGAACCTGTCGGGGACGACGGCGCAGGACTACGACGATGTCACGCTCTATTGGTTCAACGGCGATGCGGACTCTTGGGTGGACGTCGGCGGTGTCTGGGACTCTTCTAACGCCCGGCTGACGTGCTCACTTTCGCACTTTTCCAGGTACGGGAGCGGACGGGCCGGGTGGTAGCGCGACCAGGATGCGTTGGGTCGATGGTCGGTCGGTGCGACGAGGGCTCGCGAGCACCGACCGGTCGCGCGACGAAACGGGTGAGGCCCAGGCCATTCGTCCGAAGGTGAGGGCCAAAGCTAGTCGTTCGAAGCGCCGCGAAACCTCTTCTTGACCTCGCCCCAGCTCACCTCGCGAACCGGTGGGTAGCCGAAGCAGGCGAGGTTACAGACGAAGTCGTCGATCGGTCCGTAGTAGCCGCCGCTGTAGGTGCCGCCTCGCTGATCGCAGTCTTCCCGAGTGGCATAGAGGCAGACGGGTTGCTCGATGCAGCAGAGCCCGCCCAGGCAGGGCTGGGGTTCGCAGTCGGTTCCCGCGCCCCGGAACTCTGATCCTTCTCGCATGCACGCGTCCTCGGTCGTGAGGACGCAGGCGTCTGCGGAGTACCCGTAGCAACACGCGCCGAGCTCGCTGCAGGGGCTTGGATCGCAGGTCGCATCGATCAGGAACGCGTAGTCCGGACAGTCGTCCTGCTGCGAGATGACACACTCTCCGTCCCGCTGACAGCAGGCCCCATACGGGATGCAATCGTTCGGCTCGCAGCTGGTCCCGCTGCCGTGGAAATCGCCACCGGAAGCAGTGCACGCCTCTTCGAGCTCGACGGAGCAGGTCCAGCCGGCGCAGCAGGCTCCGGTGTCGCTGCAAGGTGTGCAATCCTGAGCGTCCTCGAAGATGAGTCCATGCAGATCATCGCAGCGCGTTGCCGTGAGGAGCTCGCATGTTAGATCGGGGAGGCAGCAGGTCGAAAGCGGCGGGCACCCGAGTGCTCCGGGCCGGCCGAACCCGAAGGTACCGAATCCCGAGATCAAATCCGTGGTTCCGAACTCGCCGCCGAACTCCCCGATTTCCAAGCGCAGCTCGGCCGGCTGATCGGTACGCTGCCGAACCGCGAACCAGAGGATCTCGTGCGAGCGCCCGGTCACGGGGTGGCCCAGCTGCAGATGGATCGAGGTGCCGGGCAGCGGCCAATCTGGCGAACGGTCGAGGGGGAACCCATCGTGTCGGGTCTCCACGATCTCCAGGAGTGCCGGGTCGTAGTCGATTCCGAACGAGACCGTGCGCAGAGTCGGGGCAGTCCTGGGCGGAAAGCCCGCGACCACGAAGCAGACCGTGGTCGCATCGCCGATGGGTACACTCGTCACGGCGTCTTCGCAGACTACGCCGTCGGACGATCCACGCGGATCTTCGCCCGGCGTGTACACCACGTCGCCGTTCACGTGAAGGAAGAGGACGCCGTCCTGAAACGGACCTGCCCGCGCGACGGTGACGGTCGCGATCAGTGCGGCAAAGACGAGAAGGCGGCCGCCGAGGCGTGGAATCGCTGCTCGAGGGAGCCCTCCCCGCCGCGATGATGGATGACGGGTCGCGCGGACACGAAAGGCGGTTCGGGGTGAGCTGAGAACGACCTCGCTGCGGCTCATGAGACGATCCCCCGGTGGGTCCCGGCCCCGAGTTCGGCCATCGAAGCGGTCCGTCGAAGACCAGGGGCTTGGCCGGTCGCCGGCAATCTTACCATGCCCCACCCCCTCGTGGTCGCGACCTTTCGAGCGGCCGGGCCGGCGGGCAACCGGCCATTCCACTCCCGCCGCGGGAGCGGTTCGTCGTCAGCAACTTCGCATTGTCGGAAACGGTGACCGGCATCACGCGCACCGGGAGGGGCCGCCCGGTGCGCGTGATGCGGAAGTGGGGTGGTGCCGGACT
>JAGQHR010000071.1 GCA_020431745.1 Candidatus Eiseniibacteriota bacterium | reverse complement strand
AGGACGAGATCGCGCCCGTCCGGCAGGTGGATCAAGGCGATCGCCTGCCCACCCAGTCCGGAGCCACTCGGCTCGCAGACGGCCAGAGCCCAGGCAGCCGCGACGGCGGCATCCACCGCATTCCCACCGCGCCGAAGCATCTCGAGCGCCGAGTCGGTCGCCGCGGGAAACGCGGTGGCCGCCACCGCGGCATGGGAGCCGGCGGTACTGGCGGTCGTCCTGTTCGGATGCGTCAAGGGCTCTACGGTCATCATTGGTCGGACCTCGTCCTCGGATGTCTCGTGATCGGAATCCCCCGGAAGGGGGGATCGTCCCAGAGCTACGCGACGGTGCTCGCGGCGACGACTGCGTTCGCACTGTCCACCGCGCCCCGCAAGTCGATCTGCCGCAGTCCGTCGAACCAGAAAGCCTCGTCGTCGCGGTGGCAAACCATCACCCGACCGGCGTCGGCCGGATTCTTCGCACGGTGATAGCGCAGATAGATGAAGTCGTCGTCCACACCCAGCACTTCGATCTTTCCCGTGGCGTGCGACATGCAATAGCGGGCGCGACGTGACAGTCCGGAGACCTGCTGCATGGCGCTCTCGAAGAGCTTCCAGCCGCGGACCAGGGGCATCTCGTACGCCGCATTCCCTGCCGTGGGACGGCACTGGAACAGGTAGTACTGCGGAGCCCCCAGATTCGTCATCGTCGTGACGAGCTCTGCCAACACGTCTGCGTCGTCGTTGATTCCTCGAATGATCGGGCATTGATTGACGACCCGCGCCCCGTTCTCCCGGGCACAGATGACGCCCTCACGCGCGATCGGAGTGAGCTCGCGGGGGTGATCGAAGTGAGCCATCAGGTAGATCGCCCGATCGTTGCTCGAGAACTCACGGAAAAGCGCTTGAAGCGACGGATCCTCGAGCAGGCGATAGGGATTGAACGCCGGCATCTTCGAGCCGATCCGGATCGTCCGGATGTGCGGCATCGCCGCGAACCGCTCGACGATCGCCCGCAGCTTGCCCGTGCTCATGATGAGCGGATCGCCGCCGGTGAGGAGAACATCGGAGATCTCCGGGTGCGATCCGATGTATGCGAAGGCGGGCGCCAGATCGTGCACCGTCTCGTCGTTCTCGTCCATGAACAGGCGCTTGCGGAAGCAGTAGCGACAGTAGGCACCACACACGCTGTTCACCAGAACGAGCGCGGTGTCCCGGTACTTGTGCTGCACGCCCTGCGCGACCGTGTTGGCGGCTTCGTTGCTGGCGTCGAGCTTTCCGAAGTCGGCGAGCTCCTCGACGCGCGGGATCACGAGCTGGCGGATCGGATCCTCGGGATCGTTCCAGTCGATGAGTCCGAGGTAGTAGTCATTGGCACGGAAGACGTAGCGTTTGGCGACATCGGACAGGGTCGCGGCCACGTCGACGGGAATGCCGCGAATCTGGCTGGCCGACCGGACGTAGCGCACGTGGTGCGCGTGCGATGACGCGACGGAGCGCCCCGAACCGGCCTCGGAAGCAGGACCGACCCGCGGAGCGGCGGCGCTCGGAACCGGTGGAGCCACCGGGTAGGGAATCGACGGAGCGGACGATCCGTTGCTGGTCGGTATTGCCAATCCTCGATACGACACGTGCTCTCCTGTCTAGGGCTCTTCCGGTCCGGACCGATTCGGCTGTCCCCTGGGCCGATCACCGTTTGTTGCTCCGGTGGAGGGCGTGCCCGGATCGCGAGATACAAAATCTTTCGCGCGATCCAGGCCGGGAAAACGGCCGAGCGGAGCCGGGGGAGTGGAAATCCGGGGGCGGGATCGGGGGCGAGCGGACCGGCGGTCCCGCCCGACCGCATGGCCGGAGGGGGCCGGCTGGTGTGATCGACCCGAAACGTCCCCGGCCGGGCGACGATCGCACACCGGGAAGACCCGGCCGGGTCAACGGTAGTCCCGGCTGCTGTACCCCGGATAGACTTCAGGGTGTCGGTCGGCCGATGAGTGCGATTCTCGCGGCCGGGGGCCCCTGTCGATCGGCGGGGCCCCTGTCGACAGGGGGTGTCCCTGTCTACTCGAGCGGATTCGGAAGGGCAGCCAGGCATGTTTCAGGTCGGTCGGGTTCACGAGATCGTGCGCTATCCCGTCAAGTCCATGGCCGGGATCCGGGTCCCGTCCGCCAACCTCGGGTGGCATGGGTTGGACGGGGACCGAAGATTCGCGTTCCGACGTGTCGGGAATCAGAGCGGGAACCCGTGGCTCTCCGCAAGCGCGCTCCCGGAGCTGCTCCGCTACCATCCCGTCGGAAACGATGAGAGCCCGGGCGAACCGATTCCGACCCTGGTCCGAACGCCTTCGGGCGTCGATCGGGCGGTCGGAAGCCCCGAGCTGGACGCGGAGATCTCCGAGCTCTATGGCAGCCCCGTAGAGCTGACCCGACTCAGCCATGGGATTTTCGACGAAGCCGCGATCTCCGTGATCAGTCTCACGACGATCGCAGGCATCGGCCGGGAAGCGGGGGGTGAGCTGGATCGGCGGCGCTTTCGTGCCAACATCGTGGTCGAGACCGAACGGGCCGATCCATTCCTCGAAGACGATTGGGTCGGAGGAATGCTGGTCTTCGGCGAAGGCGACAGCGGGCCAGCCGTCGCCGTCACCTTGCGCGACCTGCGGTGCATGATGGTCAACCTCGACCCGGACAGCGCCCACCAGGATCCCCGCGTCATGAAGGCGGTCGTGCGCCTGAACGGGAACTACGCGGGTGTGTACGGAGCGGTCGTGCGAACGGGCCCGGTTCGGCCAGGGGATCGTGTGCATCTCGTACCTGCGCCGCCGCTCGCGCCCTAGGTCGAGGCGTCCCCGCTGGTCGCGTGCGCAGGACGCGCGGTGGGCGCGGTGGGCGCAGCCCGCGGGAGAACAGCGACCGCGGGTTCACCGGAAGAACCTCCGTGGTCATACGTACTTCGCCCGGAATCGCCTCGTCCTACCGTGAGCGGGTTGAGTTTTCCCGCGCCTTGCGCCTATGTTCGGAGTTGTTTCGGCGGCGACCGGGTAGGATTCGACTGGAAGGGACCTGCGACGCCAACGCCAGGCGTCCGGTCATGGACTTCCCTAGAAACGGCGAGGTCACCTATGTCAGTTCGCTTGGGGATCATGGGATTCGGCCGGATCGGACGGAACATGCTCCGGCTGGCCCATCAGCGTGAAGATATCGATATCGTGGCCATCAGCGACCTCGGCACCCCGGAGTCGATGGCCTACCTGCTGGAATACGACACCATCTACCGTCGTTTTCCGGTTCCGGTGACGCTCGAGGGCAAGTATCTCCTGGCGGGACGGCAGCGCACACGACTGCTCCGCGGAGTCGCTCCCGCCGACATGCCCTGGGACGCCTACAACGTGGACATCGTCGTCGAATCGACGGGGGTCTACCGAACTCGGGCCGAGCTGCAGGGGCATCTCGACGCGGGCGCCAAGCGCGTCGTCCTCAGCACTCCCGCGATGGACTCCATCGACCGCACGATCGTGCACGGCGTCAACGATCGGAACCTGCGACCGACCGACCTGATCATCTCCTGCGCGAGCTCGACCACGCACGCCCTGGGTCTGATGCTGAAGATCCTGGACGAGGCACTGGGCGTGGAGCGGGCCATGATGACGACGGTCCACGCGTACTCCAGTGACCAGAAGCTCTCCGACACGATCACGCCCAACTTGCGCCGGAGCCGCAGCGCCGCGGAGAACCTGATTCCCAACTGGACCTGGTCGCCCGGGGTGGTCATGAAGATGATGCCGCACCTGGAGGGGAAGGTCGACGGGATCGCCGTGAACGTTCCGGTGCCCAACGGTTCGAACCTGGATCTGGCGACCCAGCTCAAGAAGAAGGCCACGGCAGAGGAAGTGAACGAGGTCGTACGCGCGGCCGCCGAGGGTCCGCTCGCGCGGTATCTGGAGTACGCCGTCGCGCCGATCGTCTCGAGCGACGTGATCGGCAACGCCCACTCCGCCGTCTTCGACTCGCTCGCCACCCTCGCTCTGCCGAGCGGGCTCGTCAAGACGGTCAGCTGGTACGACAACGGCTGGGGCTATGCCTCCCGCATCCTCGATACCGTCATCACTCTGGGGCAATTCGTAGCGGAGGAGGTCCAACGATGAGGATCGCCATCAACGGATTCGGCCGGATCGGTCGCAGCGTCTTCCGCATCCTCAACGACCTGGAGGGAGCGGAGGTTGTCGCGATCAACGACATCACCGACAACGAGGCCCTGGCCTACCTGCTCGAGCACGATACCGTCATGGGCGGCTTTCCCGGGATCATCGAAGTGCAGGGCGATATCATGCGCACCCGCTTCCAGACCGTGAAGATGACCGAGATCCCCAATCCGGCGGAGCTCCCCTGGAAGGATCTCGGCGTCCAATTCGTCATCGAGTCGACCGGCCGCTTCCGCAAGCGGGCCCAGATCGCGGACCATCTCACGGCTGGCGCGAAGAAAGTAGTTCTGACCGTACCCTCGAAGGACGAGATCGACTGCACCGTGGTGCTGGGAGTCAACGACGAGGACCTCAAACCCGAACACCGTATCGTCTCGAACGCGAGCTGCACCACCAACTGCCTGGCGCCCATGGCGAAGATCCTCCACGAGAATTTCGGGATCGAGAGCGGCGTCATGACGACGGTGCACGCGTACACTAACGACCAGCGGCTCGCCGATGTCCCACACACCGATTGGCGGCGCAGCCGGGCCGCGGCCGAGAACATCATCCCGACGACGACCGGCGCGGCCAAAGCGGTGGGCAAGGTGCTGCCGGCGCTCGAGGGCAAGCTCGACGGCATGGCGATGCGCGTGCCCATTCCGGACGGCTCGATCGTCGACTTGGTCGCCGTGCTGCGGGACGCGGTTACTCCCGAGAAGATCAACGAGGCGATGCGCGAGGCCGCACAGAGCGAGCGCCTGCGTCCGATCCTGTCGTACTCTGAGGCACCCATCGTTTCCTCGGACATCGTCGGCGATCCCCACTCCTCGATCTTCGACGCGCCGTTCACGCGCGTGGTCGAGGGGCACTTCGCCAAGACGATGGCCTGGTACGACAACGAGTGGGGGTACTCGAACCGGGTCGTCGACCTGCTCAAGTTGCTCGACGCGTTCGAATAGTCTTCGGATCTCGTTCCGACGGAATCGACTGGCGGCGGATGCGGCGAGGCTCACTCGTCCGGTGACTTCGCGGCAGCTTCCGCCACCTCGATCGTGCGCTCGATGAGCTCCGCACCTCCCCACTTCCCGTGCCCGGGCACGACCACGTCGGCGTCGAATCGCCGGAGGCGACGCGCGGAGGTCGCCCACTCCGCGATGTTGGCGTCACGGAGATACCCCAGAGTCTCGGGTTTGATCATGCATCCCCCGAAGAGCAGCTTGCGCCCGGGGAAGTAGACGACGACGTTGTCCGGGGAATGCGCGGGTCCGGGGAAGAACACACGAACCGACTCGCCGCTGAAGTCGAACACCTTGCCGTCCTCGAGCGGAAAGGCGTGTTCCGCGGGAACGACGTGGGAGCGGAGGACCCGGTCTTTCAGCTCGGGCGTCCCGAAGTACTGCAGAGACTCGGCCAGCACGTTCGGGCCCTCGGTGATCTGCAGATCCCGGGTCAGCTTGCTGGCCCAGATCTCGACGCCCTCCTGGTGGAAGACGTCGTTTCCACCCGTACCGTCCAGATGGAAGTGGGTGTTGATGGCGACGACGCGGACGGGCGACAGCGCTCGGTCGATCCACTCCATCAGCGTGGCGGTTCCGAGGTTCTCATACGGCGAAGACACAATGACCACCGTGCCGTCTGCCATCTTCACGACGAGCGTGTTCGACCGGAAGTAGTCGACGTCGGTGACGACGAAGGCGCCGGAGTCGAGCGGTCCGACTTTGAGGTGGTGCTCCAGCTCGAACGGTTCGGTCGGTGCTTCGGTTTGGGCGCCGACGTTTCCTGGGAACAGCGTCAGCAAGGCGATCCCCAGGAGGAGCCACGAGCACAGCGCGCGGTCGTGCCCGCGAGTCGGTCTTTCTTCCACCCGGATCTCCCAGCGGGCGAAGCCCGCTCTCGGTGCCGCAGGACATCAGTTCGTCGAAACGGGATGCCCCCGCCCCCGGGATCTGCGCGAGTCCCCTGGGTTTGCGGCGTATCCGGTTGTATTCTAACGGCTTGGCAAGTCGATGACTACGTTGTGGATTTGCATGAGAATCCGCAACGTGCCGGGATCGGCTCAGGGAAGTCGGGCCAACTTGGTGGTTGCCAAGACCGTCCCATCGAGCTCCAGGCGTGCGAAAACGGCGCCGGCGGCCGGCAGCCGGCTCAGATCTCCCGACTCCATCCGAGCGCGATGTTCCCCGGCGGACATCCGTTCATCCGCCAGCACGAGCAGCGCCCGCCCGGACACGTCGTACAAGGTCAGGCGCACACGTCCCGCCTGCGGCAGAGCGAAGGCGAACGTCCCACCGTCCTTGGTCGGATTCGGCCAGAGTTGCAGGTGCATTTCGTTCGCAGCCGTTGAAGGCTCCGGTGACGGAACGTCGGCCGCTCCCGGGAGGTCGGACAGCGGACGGGCCCAAAATCCGCGTCCGCGCGTGCCGGCGACCAAATGCCCGTCGCTGATCGTCATCGTATAGATCTCGCCGCCGAAGAACCCGTCGTTGAAGGTGGACCACGTCTCGCCGAGATCCAACGAATAGAGGATGTCGTAGCCCAGCACCGACTGCGTGACGAGAACCGGTCCGACCGATTGGAGGACCTCGTAGTAGTCATCGTCGATGCTCGTCGGAACCCAGGTCTCCCCTTCCAATCGATAGATCCCGAATCCCCAGATCGCGGCAAACGCCGTCCCCTGCACCGATGCCATCGTCTCGACGATCGACCCCGGCAGGCCGGTGCTGAACGAGCTCCAGGTCTCACCGCCATCAGTCGTGGATTGGATGCCGGCGTCCGTGCCCACCAACAATCGGTTGCCGACGCGCAAGATCGACTGTGCGCGACCGATTCCACCCGACGTCTGCCAATGGAATCCGTTGTCGGTCGAGCGATAGAGGGCTTCCCAGGCGCCGGCCCAGATCGTCCCGGCGTCGTCGTAGATCTCGTTGATGATCGTGGAGGTCGCGATTCCGTTCGACGACAGGGCCCAGGCTCCCCCGTCGGTGCTCCGAAAGACGCCGCGCGGGCTCGTGTTGTAAAAGCCCGCCAAGACCTCGGCGCCGAGATCGCACAGCGCACGGGACGTGGCGGTGGCCCCGGTCCCGCTGCTCGGGAGCCACGTGTCTCCGAGATCCGTCGTCCGCCAGATGCCCCGACCTTGCGCCGCATTCGTCTGGAGTCCGACGACGAGCGTCCCCTGGCGATCGATGACACACTGCGACCCCCGGATCGCTCCGGTGCCGTGGCGCGTCTCCGTCCAAGTCTGCGTATCGTCTTCGGTCCGGTAGAGGCCGTCGTCGAGGCCCGCGAGCAGGGTCGCTCCCCCGTCGAGCCAGAGGAAGTCTCCGACGTTATGGTTCCCCGGCAGGTTCTGGTCGAGGTCCTCCCACGTGGCGCCCAGATCGGTCGATCGATAGAGCCCACCCGTGGTGAAGCTGCGCGTTCCCGCATAGAGTGCACCGTCGTGAGCCACGAGGCGATGGATCTCCGTTCCCGCGTTGCTGACCGGACTCTGCGCGGTTTGGGTCCAGGTCTCCCCGTCATCCGTGGAACGGAAGACACCGAAGAGGAGCGGAACTCCGCTCAGCAGGCCGCAGAACAGGTCCCCGTTCAGGGGCGCGATCGAGCTGATTTTCGCGGTGGAGGGCAGGCCGCCGGTCAGTTGGTGCCAGGTCGTGCCGCCGTCGGTGGACCGGTACATCCCGCTGTCGCCGGAGCCGAGGAAGATGCGGCTGCCGTCGGACACCATCGACAGAATCCGCACGCTCGGCGAGCCTGGGATGGCGGCCCAGGTGGCGCCGTCATCCGTAGACCGTCGAATCGGACGGGCGGTGAAGAAGCTCTCTCCGGAAAACAGGTTCGCGCCGAGCCGGAGCACGACGTCGGCGGTCACACCGGGATCCACCTTCGTCCAGGTGAACCCGCCGTCGGTCGACCGATACGTGCCATCGATGTAACTACCCAGAAACCAATTGCTTCCGTCGACCAGCAGCTCTCCGATCCCACCGTTGGGAAAGCCCGCGTTGGCCCAGGTGTGCCCTCCGTCGGTCGAACGGAACAGCTCGCCGGCGTCGGACTCATTCGTTCCGAGGAGGATCGTCGAGCCGTCGGTCTCGAGGGCGGATACCACCGGGGGTTCGGGCCCGTTGAGCTGGGTCCATTGCGCCGAGGCCGGGACGCTGATCCCGGAGCAGGTTGCCGCGAGTAGGAACACGATGGAGATGCGGTGCATGCGGACGATCCCTCCCTCTGGGCTACCCGTGGAAACGGAGCGTCCATCACCGACGGGCGTGCCCCGAGAAACGCTGCGAGATTCGATTCTACCCGGCGGCACAGGAGTCGCGCGCGGAAGACCAGGAGATACTCGCGGTCCGAGAAATGGTGCCCTCCCTTGGAGAAACCCCGGACCCGGGGCCCGGGACCCGGCAACGCTCCGGAGTGTGGAAGCCTTCGCGGGGCCAGGTCGATTCGCTCGCTGGCGGCTCGATCGCCTCGTCAACACTTAGCCATTGACCTAAGCGACACCGCTCGTCTAAAGTTAGGCACATGCCTAATCAATATCCGATCGATCAGGTGTTCCGTGCGCTCAGTGACCCGACCCGTCTGGCGGTGATCGCCACCCTGGGCAAGGGACCGAAGTCGACGAGCGAGCTGGCGAAGCCGTTCGATATGGCGCTGCCGTCGTTCACGCAGCACCTCGGTGTGCTGGAGGAGTGCGGCCTGGTGCGATCGCGGAAAGCCGGACGGGTCCGTACGTACGAACTCGATCCGAAACCCCTCGTGGCTGCAGAAACCTGGATGGCGAAACAACGGACCGTCTGGGAGAAGCGTCTCGAGGACCTGGACAGCTACCTGCTGCAGATGAAGGAGAAGAAAGCGTGACTCGACCGATTGCCCATCACCCGGATCCCGAGCTCGACCTGGTCTTCGAGCGCTCCGTGGACGTTCCCCGAGAGTTGGTCTGGCAGGCGTGGACGGATCCGGAACACGTGAAGCAGTGGTTCACCCCTGCTCCCTGGTCGACCGTCGAGTGCGAGATCGATCTGCGGCCCGGAGGAATCTTCCGGACCGTGATGCGCTCTCCCGAAGGGGACGAGCACACGAACCTGGGATGCTTCCTGGAAGTGATCGAGGGCGAGCGGTTGACCTGGACCGAGGCGTTGGAGCCGGGCTTCCGTCCCAGCCGGACCGGATCCCACATCGAAACCTGTGGCACCTCGACGTTGACCGCCGTGATCCAGCTGACATCGGAGGGCAACGGCACCAAGTACACCGCGCTCGTCATGCACCGATCGAAAGAGGACCGGGAAGGCCACGAAGCGGCCGGCTTCCATGACGGCTGGGGCGCAGCGTTCGAGCAGCTGGTCGAGGTGGTGCGCCGGTTGCAAACCGCCGGAGCTTGAGACGGGGCCATCACCCGTCTCGGTGATCCGGTCGCGCGATCGAACCCTACTCGATCGACCTCGGCTCCGGATCGGCCGCGCGGTTGACCCGAAGCCTGCCCCTAGGCTTCTATCGACTGGGCAATCGCGGGGGTCCGGTGCCGGCGGAGCGAACATCGCTTCGAGCCCGGCACGCAGGGCTTTCGTCCTTGGGGTCCGGAGGTCGACCTGATGCCCGCGCTTGCGCTCCGTCTCGGCTCGCTTCTCATCGGCTGCGCTTCGGTCGCGTGTGCCGCAGCTCTCTTGGCCAATGCGGCGTCGACCGCGGACGCGCAAACGATGGTCGGCGTCTCCGCCGGTCCAGCGTTCGTCGACCTCCAAGGACGAGAGCGGGAGGAGCCTCTCAAGTACGAAGTCGGCGCCCAGGT
>JAGQHR010000716.1 GCA_020431745.1 Candidatus Eiseniibacteriota bacterium | reverse complement strand
CACGACGACCACGAGAAAGGTCGTGCCGCAGCGCGGGTGCAGCGTGGTCTGCGCCTTCACGTTCTCCACCGTGAGCGGCAGCTCCGCCTCCCAAGCGTGAATCGTCTTGTGCTCGGCCCCGTGGTACTGGAACACGCGCCGCATCTCACCCCAGCGCGTGATCAGGAACAGATACAGGAAGAAGATCGCGAGCCGGAACACGCCGTCCACGAGATTGTACGTGGCCCGCCCCTGGACCCCGGTCAGATCCGTGAGCCACAGCGGCACCCAGAAGAACAGGAACAGCCCGAACGCGAACGACAGCACGGTCACCGCGCCGAAGCCGATCTTCTCCCAGGGCTTGGTCTCGCGGCGCTCCTCCTCCTTCGCGGACTCCTCGGCGCTCCACATCAGCGTGGAGGTGCCGAGCACCATCGCTTCCACGAGCGTGGCCGCGCCGCGGAGGATCGGCAAGCCGAACGGTTTCACCTTCTTCGTGAACGGCACGTGCTCGTCGTACCGGACGGCGATCGTGCCGTCCGGACGACGAACCGCGCAGGCCACGCCGCCCGGGGCGCGCATCATCACGCCCTCGATCACGGCTTGCCCGCCCACGAGCGCTTGCGGGGCTTTGGCCAAGGGGGATCGCTCCTAGCCGGCGGCGCCTTCCGAACCGCCCGCCTTCTTGGCCGCGCGTTCCGCCGCCTGCTTCTGGAGGATTTCCACCTTCTCGGAGCGCTTGCGGAACCGCTCCACACGACCGGCGGTGTCGATCAGCTTCTGCTTGCCCGTGTAGAACGGATGGCAGGCCGAGCAGATGTCGACGTGCAGGACCCCGCCCGCGGTGCTCCGGGTCTCCCAGGAGTGCCCGCAGACGCACTTGACGGTGGTGGTTTCGTAATCGGGATGGATCTCGGCCTTCATCTTTCACTCCTCGGGTTGGGGCGGGGCATGATCCTCCGCCCGGCCGATCAATCGGATGCGCGTTCCCGCGTCCGGGGTTCCGGGTCTCCGGCCGGCGACGAACCCGATCGCCGGTCCGCGGGTGCGCGACTACGCGCCCGAAGCCATGCTGTCGAGGAACTTCTTGTTGGACTTGTACTGGCCGAACCGCTCGACCAGGAACTCCATCGCCTCGACGACGTTCAGCTCGTTCAGGTATTTGCGGAGAATCCAGGTGCGGTTGATCGCGGTCTGCTCCAGCAGCAGCTCTTCCTTCCGGGTGCCGCTCTTCTGCAGGTCGATCGCCGGGAAGATACGGCGGTCGGCGAGCTTGCGCTCGAGGACCAGCTCCATGTTTCCCGTGCCCTTGAATTCCTCGAAGATCACCTCGTCCATGCGGGAGCCGGTCTCGATCAGCGCGGTGCCGATGATCGTGAGGCTGCCGCCGTTCTCGATGTTCCGCGCCGCGCCGAAGAACCGCTTGGGGCGCTGCAGCGCGTTCGCGTCCACGCCGCCGGACAGGATCTTGCCGGAGTGCGGGATCACGGTGTTGTGGGCGCGCGCGAGCCGCGTGATGGAGTCGAGCAGGATCACCACGTCGCGGCCGTACTCCACCAGACGTTTCGCCTTCTCGCTGACCATGTCCGCGACCTGCACGTGACGCGTGGCCGGCTCGTCGAACGTGGAGCTGATCACTTCCGCGTCCACACTGCGCTGCATGTCCGTGACTTCTTCCGGACGTTCGTCGATCAGGAGGATGATCAGCACGATCTCCGGATGATTCGACGTGATCGCGTTCGCGATCTTCTGCAGCAGCACGGTCTTTCCGGTCCGCGGCGGCGCGACGATCAATCCGCGCTGGCCTTTTCCGATCGGTGCGAGCAGATCCATGATCCGGGTGGAGATGTCCTCCGGATCGTGTTCGAGCCGGATGCGCTCCTCGGGGTAGAGCGGCGTGAGGTTGTCGAACAGCGTGCGCTTGCGGGCCGTCTCCGGATTCTCGAAGTTGATCGCCTCGACCTTGAGCAGCGCGAAATAGCGTTCGCTCTCCTTCGGCGCGCGCACCTGGCCGGAGATCGTGTCGCCGGTCATGAGGTCGAAGCGCTTGATCTGCGACGGCGACACGTAGATGTCGTCCGGGCCCGGCAGGTAGCTGTAGTCCGGCGAGCGGAGGAACCCGTACCCCTCGGGCAGGATCTCGAGCACGCCCTCCGCGAAGATGAGCCCGGAACGTTCGGTCTGCGCCTCGAGGATCTTGAAGATCAACTCTTGCTTGCGCAGACCGGACGTGGCGGCGACCTGCAACTCGCTCGCGACCTGCACGAGGTCCGCCATGGTCCGGTGCTTCATGTCCACGAGGTTGAGTCGGGGCTCCGCGCCCATCTTCGCGGGCGGGGCGACCTTCTCTTCCGCTTCGACGACCTCGACGGCGGCAGCGTCCGCCTCGGCACGACGGGATCCGCTGGACTTGGATTTCGCCGTGGTCGACGCGCGGGAAGACCGACTCTTCGTCGCGGTTTTCTCTCGCGGCATACGAGACCTCTCTTCAGACGACGGGGGCGAGCGCGAACCGCTCGGAAGGATCTACAGGGGACATCGCGGGGACGGGCCAGCAGGCCCCAAACCGGAATTCGACGGCGCTTTCGACGGAATGGATACTCGACAGGAGAGCCGCGGGGAAAGCCGGC
>JAGQHR010000715.1 GCA_020431745.1 Candidatus Eiseniibacteriota bacterium | reverse complement strand
GTGCGCGACCGGTCCCGAAATGATGAGGGGGGTCCGCGCCTCGTCGACGAGCACCGAGTCCACCTCGTCGACGATCGCGAAGTTGTGCGGGCGCTGCACCTTGTCTTCCGCCCGTTGCACCATGTTGTCACGCAGATAGTCGAAGCCGAACTCGTTGTTCGTTCCATACGTGACGTCGCAGCCGTAGGCTTCGCGTCGCTGCTCGTTCGTCATCCCGTGCTGGATGCACCCCACGGTCAGCCCGAGCCAGCGCAGGATCTCCCCCACCCACTCGCTGTCGCGGCGGGCCAGGTAGTCGTTGACGGTGACGAGGTGCGCGCCCTTCGCGGAAAGCGCGTTGAGATAGAGCGGGAAGATCGCGACGAGGGTCTTGCCCTCTCCGGTCGCCATCTCGGCGATCTTGCCTTCGTGGAGCGAGATGCCGCCCATGATCTGAACCAGGAACGGATCCATGTCCCAAGTAATGGGGTGGCCGACCACGTTCCAGGTCCGGCCGCGGTTGCGACGACACGCCTCCTTCACGACGGCGAAGGCCTCGACCAGGATATAGTCTTCGTGCTTGCCGCCGGCGATCGCTTCGCGGAACTCCAGGGTCTTCGCCTTGAGCTCGTCGTCGCTCAGGGACTCGTACGCCTTGGCTTGTTCGAAGACCTCCAGGGCCATCGGACGCAGGCGCTTCACGTCCCGCTCCGACTTGGTCCCGAACACCTTGGCGAGTCCCTTTTCGAGACCCCCCTTCAGCAGATCGATCATGGGCGCAAAGGCTCCTTGGTTGGACGATTCGTCAGGCGGATCGCGTCGCATCAGCGGCCCCGATCCGCAACGATTGCGGGGGGACCCAGAGCGGCAACCCATTGAGAATGCGATCAGTTCCCGCAAGCCGCCCGAGCCCGCGATTCTAGGTGTCGCTCCCCCGCAGGGTCAAGGGAGCTGCCGGGTGGCCCCGCCCTTGCCGAGATCGCCGCCGCGTGCGATCGTGCTTGGATGTCACGCTCTCCCTTGCCGATCGACCCTTTTCTCCCCGCGGTCGATCAGGCACTCCGGGAGGGCACCCGCCTGCTCGTCCAGGCCGAACCCGGGGCCGGAAAGACCACCCGGATCCCACCGGTCCTCGTCGACGGTGGACACGCGCCGGCGGGCCGCCTCGCCTCGATCGTCCCGGCCGAGCAGATGGTGGTGGTGCTGGAGCCGCGCCGGATCGCCGCCCGTCTCGCCAGTCGCCGGGTCGCCGCCGAGCGCGGAGGCGAGGTCGGGCAGGAGGTGGGCTACCAGGTGCGTTTCGAGCGTCGTCGGTCGGCGCAGACGCGGATCCTCTTCGTCACCGAGGGAGTGCTGCTCCGTTGGCTCCTCGACGATCCCGAGATCCCCTGGATCGGCGCGGTCGTCCTCGACGAATTCCACGAACGCAGTCTGGAGGCCGACCTCTGCCTCGCGCTCCTCCGCGAAATCCAGAGCACCATCCGTTCCGACCTGCGGCTGGTCGTGATGTCGGCGACCCTGGAGACCGATGCCCTGCAGCGGTACCTCGATCCGGCGCCCGTGCTCACGGTTCCCGGGCGCGAGCATCCGATCGAGATCGACTATCTGGAGTCGGCCCAGCCACCGCCCATGGAAGAGTCGGTCGCGCTCGCCTTCACGCATCTGCTGGAGGACGGCTTCGCCGCATCCGTGCTCGTCTTCGTGCCGGGCGCGGGAGAGATCCGGCGTTGCCTGCGGACTCTGGATCCGCTCGCCCGCAAGAGGGGGTTCGATCTCTTCCCACTCCACGGGGACCTCCCGCCCGAAGAGCAGGAGCGGGCCATCCGCCCCGGCGCCCGACCACGCGTCATCGTGTCGACCAACGTCGCGGAAGCCTCGGTCACGGTCGACGGGGTCCACGCGGTCATCGACAGCGGGCGCGTGCGCGTGGCGCGATACGATGTCTGGAGCGGCATCGATCGCCTCGTGACCGAACGCGTCTCCCGCGCCTCGGCCATCCAACGGGCGGGCCGGGCCGGCCGGCTCGGTCCTGGACGTTGCATCCGCCTCTACCGGGAACGGGAGTTGGAGAGCTTCGCCGCCGCGATCGAGCCCGAGATCGAGCGGATCGATCTTTCAGGCGCTGTGCTCGCGGTCAAGGCCTGGGGCGATCGCGCGCTCGAATCGTTCGCCTGGCTCACTCCTCCGCGTCCCGAAGCGTTGGAGCGGGCGCGCACGCTCTTGCAATGGATCGGCGCGCTCGACGATCGCGAGCGCATCACGGCCCGCGGTCGACGTCTTCTGCGACTGCCGCTGCCCCCCCGACTCGCCCGCGTGCTCGATGCCGCGCACACCGCGGGCGTGGGCGCGGCGGGTGCGCTCGCAGTCGCGCTCGCGGAAGCGGGAGACCTCCGGCGCGGAACCCGCACTTTCGGCGACGGCACGCGTCCACCGGTGCAAACCGCGGAGTCCGATCTCCTGGTGCTCTCGGATCTCTTCCTCGAAGCCGAAGCGTCGCGCTTCGAGCGCTCTGCGGTCGCCCGCCTGGGTCTCGACGGCCGGGCCCTCTGGCGAGCGGCGCAGGTGCGCGATCAGTTGCGCCGGGTAGTCGAACCTCAGGGGCCGCGCCCTCCCGACGAGCGCGCGGAAGGAG
>JAGQHR010000714.1 GCA_020431745.1 Candidatus Eiseniibacteriota bacterium | reverse complement strand
GTTTGGCGCAAACGGGCCGGGGCTGGGCATGCCGTTCTAACCAGAGCTGGTCCAAGGGGTTCCGCGCCGTAGACAGCACCGGGAGAGTTCCTGCATATCGTAATTCACCCAATTCCGCATCTCCCCATTTTGGCGCAACACGCTGTAAAATCACACTTTGTCTTCCGTGGCACGCGGGTTGTTTCTTCATACACAACGATGCAACGCCCTCCCCGGGGCGGAACCCGAAAGCCCGAAACCTCTGCCGGCCCGCCCAGCCGGCGAACCCTACAGGAGAACGCGAACGAGCTAATCGATCCCCTACTCCCCAGATCCCCAACCGGGTTTTGCCCAGCCCGGTCTCCCCAGAGGCCACCCTCTCCCCCAGGGTGGCCTCTCCTCTTTCTCCCCGGATGCACGCCTCTGCGCTCCCTCTCCGTCCTCCGTTGCTCTCTGCAAGAGGCCCGGGAATGGACTATGCTCGGAGCATCATGCCGATCAGAAAGCCGGTCCCTCGCAGCACCCGTCGCCCCCTCGTCTTCATACCTGGCCGCACGCTCCACGCGATCGTCGCAGGGCTACTCGTGCCGTGCCTGACCGTGGGTCCGGTGCTGGCCCAGACCTCGGGCTCGTCCCTGCAGGATCTCCTGCGTGCGATGGACAAGGACAACTCCGCCGACTCCCAGGCGGGGCCGGGATACGGGGCTCCGGCCTGGTCCTTGGAGACCCCGGTGGATCGAAACCGGTATCGCGTCATCCCCGGAGACCAGATGGCGGTCGGAATCTGGAGCGAGTCGCCGATCACGCATCTCCTGGGCGTGACGCCCGACGGGATGCTGGTGGTGCCCAAGGTGGGACCGATCGAGGTGGTGGGACACACCCTGGACGAGGCGGAGCGGGAGATCACGGCCGCGCTGGGCAAGTTCTATCCGCGGGCCCGCATCACCCTGACCCTGCTCTATCCGGGACGATTCCGCGTCTCCGTCACCGGGATGGTGGCCGCGCCCGGAGTCTACGAGCTCTCCACCCAGGACCGTCTCTCCACGGCTCTCGGCATGGCGGGCGGGATCACACCCGGGGGAAGCGTCCGTCGCATCGGAATCACCACCCCTCCCGGACACGCGGACGCCGCGTCCCGGGACGCCGGCGCGGGAACGAGCGCGACGCGGGAGATCGATCTGCTGCCCTGGCTCGTTCAAGGCTCGCTCGACGCGAATCCGGAGCTTCGTCCCGGCGAGGTCATCGACGTGGGCGCCCAGGAAGGCACGGTCACCGTCCGCGGCGCCTTCAACGGACGGAGCAACCATCGCAATCCCGAGCCGATCGAAGGACCTTACGGCAATCGTCCCGCCGAGGATCCGGAGCTGGAGATCGAATGGCGCGAGGGAGACACGCTGGGAGCGATCCTCGCCGCAGCCGGCGGCCCGAGTCGTCTCGCGAGCGGCACCGTGCGTATCGACCGGGGGGAAACCGAGGCGGTTACGCTCGTCCTGGCCGACCCGCAGACCGCGAGCTTCCCTCTCGAACCCGGCGACGGCATCGAGGTCGAGAACCGCGCTCGTTGGATCTACGTCGTGGGATCGGTGCGGCAGCCGGGCCGCTATCCCTATCGCCCGGGATACAGCGCCGAGGAGTACGTCCTCACCGCGGGCGGCACGACCGAGCTCGGTCGCGAGAGCGGATGGGAGATCACCCGCGTCGACGGGCGGGTGGAAACCGTGGACACACAGGAACACATCGAGCCCGGAACCAAGCTGCGCATCCCGGAGACTCGCGTGCAAACAGTCAGCCGGTGGCTCGGACCGCTCACGAGCGCGGCCGCGTTGACGCTCTCCATCATCGCGATCGCGAAGCGATGACGCGCAGCATCGCCCGCTCCCACGCACCGGCGGTGTGATCCCAGGTCCGCTCCGATTCCACGTAGCGACGCCCCGGTCCCTCCCCGCATGGCCATGGCCAGTCGCGCAGCGGAGCCCCCGCGTCCTTCCAGCGATCGAGCCAACGACGGAGCGCGATCCGCCACGGTTCCGCATCGGGGTCGGCGTCGGGATTCGGTTCGACATCCGGAGGGGGTTGAGCCGGCATGGACGAGATCGACTCCCCGGCTCCCAGCTCCGCCACCAACGGCGCCGCGTTGGCCAGGATGGGGCGATCGCACGCCATGCCGAAAAGCACCTTGAGGGTGGGCACCGGATCCCCATACAAGGTGCGGAAGCTCGACGGGCGGTACGGCGCGAGCAGGACCTGCGTCCCCATCGCGAGCGCGGCCACCTCCTCCTCCGGTCGCGGCCCGAGGAACAGGATCCTCCCTTCCAAACCCGCCTTCCGTACAGCCGCCTCGAGCGGCTCGCGGGCCGACCCGTCCCCCGCGATCCAAAGTCGCACCGAGGCGAGCTCGGGAGACCCGAGCGCCGTGAACACGCTCCGCAGGTCGTGCCAGTGGGAGAGGTTGCCCGCGTAGCCGGCGAGAAACGTCGCGTCCGGGATGCCCAGAGCGCGGCGCCGCTCGAGTCCCGGCTCGATCGCGAGCGGGGGCAGCCACGCCCCGTTGGGGATCTCGACCATCCGGTCCAACGGAATGCCATGCCGCTCGTGATGGATCGTGCGCAACGATGCGGTCACGTTGCCGATCA
>JAGQHR010000713.1 GCA_020431745.1 Candidatus Eiseniibacteriota bacterium | reverse complement strand
CGCGTTCTCGTCCCGCTCCACCTTGCGGCGGAGGAGCCGGTTGTTCGAGATCCGCGGGATGATCGGCTCCATCGCGGTGTACGGGTAGCACACCGAGAGCGTCCCGTTGCTGTTCATCATCCGCAGCTCGAAGGTGATCAGCACCACCGAGTCCGTGTTCGGCAGGAGCTGCATCATCACCGGCTTGGTCTCGTGCTGGCGCAGGTGCGGCTTCATCTTGACCACGCCGTCCCAGGCATGGCCGAGGATGGAGAGCCCCCGCTGCACGATCTTCGTCATCACCGCGGTCTCGATGTCCGTGAGCTCGCGCGTGAAGTCGGGCTTCGCGCCGACCCCGCCGAAGAGGCGATCGACCATGCTGAGGATGAGCGACGGATTGATCTCGAGGACGCCCCGCCCCTCCAGCGGCGGGATGTCGAAGATGAAGAGGCTCGTGCTCCCGGGCAGCGAGAGCACGTACTCTCCGTACGTCAACTGGTCCGCCGAGATGATCTCCATCTCCACCATCGAGCGCAGATAACCGGAAAGCGCGGCCGCATACTGCCGCGCGAACGAGTCGTGAATGGTCTGGAAGATCCGCAGCTGTTCCTTGAAGAAGGCGCGGTTGGGCCGGCGGAAGTCGTAGAGGGCGACCGAGGATTTCGGTTGCCGGGGGACTTCTTCCGGTTCCGCGACCTCGTCCGGCTCCTCACCGGAGGGAGAAGCTTCCGCTTCCTCCTCCACGGCGCCCATCAAGGCATCGATTTCCTCTTGTGAGAGGATGTTGGCCACGAAGCTCCTCCAGCCTCTACTGGATCACGTACTCGGTGAAATACAGGTTCTGGACCGATCCGTCGCCGAGCACGTGGTTCAGCTCGTCGAGGAGCGTCTCCTTCATCTCGTCCTTGGCCACCGGGTCGGTCAGCTCGCTGAGCGTGCGCGACGTCAGCTCGTGGATGATCCGGTCCCGCAGCTGCGGAGCCCGCGCCTCTACGGAATGCGACTCGCTCGGATCGGAGAGCTCGAGCGCGACCTGCACCTTGAGATAGCGCCGGCCGCCCGTGCCCGCCGGGTTCACGACCAGGTCGCCGAGGCTGACCATCGCGCTCTCCTCGGCCCCGTCTCCGCCGTGTCCGCCTTCCTTCTTCTTCTCGTGTCCCTTCTCCTGCTTGGCCTCACCGGATGCATGGTCGCCTTCGGCGCCATCCACCGATTCCTCCGCGACCGGCCCCTTGAGCCGGGGAGCCACGACCTCCGTCACGAGGAAGAGAACACCCACACCAGTGACCACGAGCAACCCGACCAGGATCGCGATCTTGACCACGATCGGCGGAATCGGTCCTTTTTTGACCGGTTCCGGGGTCTCACCTTCCGCTGGTTTCTTATCCGCCATCTGCCGTCCTCCTGCGTCGCGGTTCGGGGAGAACGTCCCCCCGAACCGCCGAAACCACACTACCGCTTGATGTTGAGGAGCTCGCTGAGCACCTCGTCACTGGTGGTGACGACCCGTGCGCTGGCTTGGAACCCTCGCTGGGCCAAGATCATGTTTGTGAATTCCCGTGCCAGGTCGACGTTCGATTGCTCGAGCGAGCCACTGAACACGGAGGCCTCGATCCCGGAGCCCGCGGTCGCGACCAACGGGTCCCCCGAGTTGAGGCTGGCCTGGAACAGGTTGTCCCCGGATCGGAGCAGACCGGCCGGGTTCACGAAGTCGGCGAGCGCGAGCTTGCCGACCGGACGGGTCACGCCGTTGGAGAACAGGGTGATGACCTCACCGTTGCGGTCGACCCGGAAGTCGACGAGCGAACCCTGCGTGAAGCCGTCCTGGGTCGCTTCCAGGCTGGTGGCCGAACGCAGCAACGTGATCCCGTCGAATCCGCCGATGGTCCCGGCGTTGAGCTCGATCTCCAGCGGAGTCGCCGCTCCGCTCGTGGGTCCGATCGTGAGCCGCGTCGGAATCACGCCCAAGGAGGGATCGAAGGAGAACCCGCTGAGCGACCCGTCCGTGTTGAAGGTCACGCGACCGGAGCCGCCGACCAGGACCGGCGTGTCTCCCCCGTCGACCGTCGCCTGCCAGGTGAACTGGTTGGTGCCGAGGACCCGGGTGAAGTCGAGACGCACGACGTGCGCGAAGCCCAGCGAGTCATAAACCGTCGTCTCCTCGACGAAGTTGCCGGCATCGCGCGAGGTCTGCAGCTCGGTCATGGCCGCGATGCTGTTGAAGTCATCGCGGGTCACGCCCTGGGTGTCGAGCGCCTGGATGACCAGACCCCGGACCGCCCCGTCGCTGCCCAGCTGATCGGGCGACTGCACCTCGATCTGACCGGTGTCGCCGATCGAGACCGTGATGCCGTCGACGCCGTCCGCCGAGTTGAGGGCGGTCGTGAGCGAGGCGATCATGTCGTCGACCGTGCTGCCGGCAGCGACCGCGAAGGTGCCGCTCACGGTCTGGCTGTTGACGGTGGCGCTGAAGCGGATCTCGTCGCCCTCGGAGAGCAGCGGCACGACGCCGGCCGAGTCCGCCCGGAGATCGGTCAGAACGACCGAGCCGCTCGCGAAACCGCCCGCGGCGTCGTACAGCACACCCGACTGGGCGCGGCTGCCGCGCGGCTCGGAGTCGGCCTCGAGGTTGCCGCG
>JAGQHR010000712.1 GCA_020431745.1 Candidatus Eiseniibacteriota bacterium | reverse complement strand
CCGCCCGATCGATGACGCCGGGAGCCGTCCAGGCGCTGATCGACCGCGCTCCGCTCAACGGGGACGAAGCGCTCTCCGGCGGTCTGGTGGACGGGCTCCTCTACCGGGACCAGCTCGAAGACTCGCTGCGGGCCGAGCTGGGTGACGACGTCGACAGCATCCCGATCGACGACTACCTGGAGCGCCTCCATCGTCACACGGGCCGATCGCACGCCCAAAAGATCGCGCTCGTCTACGGCTACGGCGGGGTCGCCCGGGGCGCCTCGAGCTCGGACGCCGTCGGCGGCGAACCGGTGATGGGTGCCGCGACGGTGGGCGACGCGCTCGACGAGGCGCTCGAGGACGACGACGTCGCCGCCATCGTGTTCCGCGTCAGCTCCCCCGGAGGATCCTACGTCGCGTCCGACGCGATCTGGCGCGAAACCCTGCGCTGCCAGGAATACGACAAGCCGCTGGTCGTTTCGATGGGCGACTACGCCGCGTCGGGCGGCTACTTCGTTTCCATGAACGCGGATCACATCGTCGCCGATCCCGCGACGCTCACCGGATCGATCGGCGTCTTCGGTGGAAAGCTGGTCCTGACCGGACTCATGGACAAGATCGGGGTCTCCTTCGATCAGCTCTCCACGGGAGCGCACGCCTCGATGTTCTCCGCCAATCGCGACTACACCGAAGAAGAGTGGAAGGAGCTCAACACCTGGCTCGATCGGGTGTATGCGGACTTTACGCAGAAGGTCGCGGACGGGCGCGACCTGCCGGTCGATCGTGTCCGCGAAATCGCCAAGGGCCACGTCTGGACCGGGCAAGACGCACTCGATCTGGGGTTGGTCGACGAGCTGGGCGGTCTCGATACGGCGATCGAGCGGGCCGCGGGCCTGGCCGATCTCGGTCCCGACGACTACTCGGTCGCCGTCTACCCGGCGCCCAAGTCGACGTGGGATCTGCTGATGGACCGGCGCGCCTTCCGGACGGCGTTGGAAGCGTGGCAGGAGGGAGTGTCGCTGATGCGCCGAGCCCGCCCGTTGGTCGCGCTCCTCGAAGCTCCCGCCCCATTGGAAGCGCCCCGACTCCGCGACCAGACGCTCGGCGGACATTGACCCGAACGAAGCGCGGGCCTATCGGCGATGGTACGGACCGGGGCGGATCACCGCATCCGATCAGCTATCCGCGCCGCGCATCCACGGGGCAGTGAGACCCAGTCGCGCCAGCTTTTCCTCGAACTCGCTGCGCTCGCGGTTGCGCTTCCAGCCGTTCCGGCCTTCCTCCAGCCACCCGAAGGACCGCGCCACGGCCATCGCTCCGTCCCTGTCCCCCGCCGCGACGGGAGCGAGCACCGCGATCTCCAGCCGCGTCAGGCTGAGCGCTTCCGATCGGTAGTCGACGAACGCCTCCCAGGTCAGCGGACACCAGCGCGCGAGGATCTCCTCTCCGATGATCCGCGCATAGGCTCGGATCTCCTCCTGCGCATGCGGATCCATCCGCAGCGCGAGGAAGTGGAGCAGGTTGTGGAGGTCGATCTTCCAGTACGCTTCCGTATAGGTCGAGAGTGGGAGGTCCTTGCGCGCCTGCTCACGCGCGACCCCCATCGACAGGCGGTCCTGATAGACGGCCCGCGCTTCGTCCTGAAGGGCACGCTCGCGTTCGGAGAGACGCGCCCCCAGCGCAGGCTCCAGACACCCCTCGCTCCCCTGGCGGTTTCCGCTCGCCTGGAGCCGCCACTCGTCGGGCGGCGTCGTCTGCGACGAATCGATCGCTTCCGAATACCGGGTCGAGTACTCGTTCACGTTGGCGGTGCGATGCCGGATCCACTGCCGCCAACAGTCCATCGGCACGCGCACGTGGAGCTTGATCTCGCACATTTCGAACGGCGTGGTGTGCCGGTGGCGGATGAGGTAGCGGATGAGGCCGCGATCCTCGTGCACTTTCTTCGTGCCCCGGCCATAGGAGACTCGCGCTGCCTGGACGATCGACTCGTCCGACCCCATGTAGTCCACGACGCGCACGAACCCGTCGTCGAGAACGCGGAAGGCCTGCCCCAAGACGGGATCCAGGGCGGTCGCGGTCGGCCTTTCGTAGCTTTCGTTCTCGGTCGCGGGGGTCGTCTCCGGCTCCGACATCGTCGATGCGCCTCCTCTGTCCCATCCCTGTGCGCTTCCCGGAGCACGGGAGCGTGATCGTCCGCCGGGTCGACGTCGCCATCCCGGTCGGTCTCCCCAAAGGGACGCGATGGTATCACACGGTCGGCCAGGGCTGCGCGTTCCGCTCGTAGCGATCGTGGATGAACCGCGAGAAGAAGAACGGGACCAGGGGATGGTCCACCGGCCGACGGGAATCATCTGCGACCAGCACTCGTTCCGAGACCCGCAGGACGGCTCCCTTGCCGTCGATCAACACCCGGTACCACGGCGCGGGATCCGTCGAGAGCGGTTCCGGTTCGACGTCCGCTTCGACGATCACTCCCCGATAGAGATTCTCGCGATGCCGCACGAGCGCGCCTTCGTTCCACGCCCCCGAGGGCGCCGGCCGCCCACGCGGCCAGCGCATCCCGGGCACCTGCAGCCCGACCAGGAAACGCGCGATCTCGGTCTTCCCCTGTTCGCGATAGGCACGGGCGAGA
>JAGQHR010000711.1 GCA_020431745.1 Candidatus Eiseniibacteriota bacterium | reverse complement strand
TCGCACCGCGTAGCCGCCGAGGGTTCGTACTGGATGGACGCCGCGGCACCCCAGCGCGACTCGACGCGCCCGCTCAGCTGGTAGGCCGGACGATTCGAGTTCTGACTGGCACGCGGATCGTCGGCCGGATACCAGGCCTGCCCCAGCCGTCCCTCGCCTCGCCGGGTGAGGTGAATACGCCCCTCTCCTCCCCAGACCGGAGACGGCTGCCACCGCGCCGAGAGGCGAACGCTCTCGACATCGGGGCCTAGCGGATACCCGAGCGGAGCGTTCTGGTGCGTCCAATCGCTGTCGTCGTAGTAGACGCTGTAGGTGTAGACGTAGACCTTGGCCGCCTCCACACCGACCGTCAGCTCCTGCTCCGGCCGGCGCATCTCACCTCCGAGCACGAAGCCGAGTCGCGCGGGCATGTCGGCGGCCTCCGTCGCCACATCGTCGAGCAGGAGGGACGCCCAGATCCCGCGATCCTTCGCCCGATGCACGATGTCGAGTTGATAGAGGACGTTGTTGCGGATCTTGGACGCTTCGGCCGTCGTCTGCGCATCCTGTCCCTGCAGCCGTTCGACGATCGTGTAGGGCACGATCCCGATCAGGTACAGCGCCTGCCACGGGCTCCCGTGGAAGATCGCTCCCTCGGACAGGCCGACCTCCCAACCTCCGTTCGTCCGCCACTCGAGTCGGTGCGCGGCGAGATTCTTCTCGACCGAGGACTGGAGGACGCCGGTCAACGTCCGGAAGCGGAGTCGTCCGAGTGGCAGCTCGACATCGAGATGGTCGAAGGATGGACTCCCGGCATCCAGGAGCAGGCTTCCGTCGATCTGCGGTCCCCATCCCTGCCTGGCACGGCCGATCCTTGCCCTCAATCCTGACGCCTGGTATCCGACGTAGGCCTCGTCCACCGTCAGCAGGAGATCCGTGTGATTGATGAGTGCGTCCGCGAACGCGCGTCCATGGGGAACATCGCCCACGAAGAAGCTCTCGTGCAGGGTGAGCTGCGGCGATACGTACGCCGTGCCGCGCAATCCGACCCGGGCCTGCGGCCCCCAGTCCACCTCACCGTCTTCCCAGACGCCGTCGACCCAAGCGTAGGGACGCAGCTGAATCTCGGATTCGCCGCAGGGAATCGAGACTGCCGGCGGGACTTCGGTCAACCCGGCCGCACCGAGCTCGGTGAGCTCCGCGGCCAGCTCCCGTTCGACGCGGGTGCGCGCGCTCGACCGGAGCCCCTCATTCGCCGTGACCGAGGGAAGCAGCTGCCGCGCGAGCTCCATCCGCGTCACCGGACGCAAGCTCCAAGTCCAGGACGGGAGGGTCCCTTCCAGAACCAAAGCCCGCACGTCCGCGTAGATCGGATCGTCGGCGGGAATCCACTCGGGACCGTGCGAGACCGCGAGGCCGCGCCCCGGCAACAGCAGCAACCCGAGAAGAACGACGGCACCGGGGACCACACTTCGGAGCCGCCGGATGCGTGCTCCCACGCTCATCGGAACCAGACCGTCACGGCACCAACGCATCCCGCAGCCACTGGGGCAGGCGCACGGCATGTCCGGCGTCACGATCGACCGGCACGTGCGCAGTCTCCGCTTCGACCAGGCAGACATCGTCCCGCCACATGAGGTAGCGGAAGCGCACTTCCCGGGTTCGGAGCCCGGAAACGACCGTTTCGATCCGGACCAGGTCGTCGTAGCGGGCGGGACGTCGCACGCGGAGCGTGGCTTCGGTCACGGGAAGCGAGACGCCGCGGGACTCGACGAGCGCGTAGGGCAGCCCGGCGTCCCGCAGAAGCTCCGTGCGACCAATCTCGCACCAGGTGAGGTAGCGGCCGTTGTACACGACCCCCATCTGATCGGTGTCCGCGAAATAGACCCGGACGTGGGTCACGCCCGCCAGCGGATCGGGTCCGGGTTCCTTCATGACATCCTCCCGGCGGCCGACGGTAGCACACCGGCACAAGCCGGCAAAACGCAACGAGATGGAGGCTCGGAACGGAACCCGTCGGCAAGATCTTCCCGGCTCGGACGCGAATCGGAGGAAGCCTCTGTCCCACCGCACCGCTCTTGTGTTTCGTGTGGCCGGATCGATATACTTTTTCCGTGATCGCAAAGGAGACGAACTGATGTTCTTCCGCCGAGTCAGCCCCGTCCTCGCGTGGCTTGGTTGGATCGTCGCCGCGCTGGTTCCCGGAACCGCCCTCGCGAAGGTCGGAATCGGGGATCCCTTCCCGACGTGGACCCTCCTCGACCTTGCCGGCAACGAGGTCCACTTGGGCAGCGAAGATCGGGTCTGTCTCCTCTACTTCCTGGGCAGCGGTTGCACCCTTTGCGCCGACCTTGCCAGCCGCATCGACACGGACTTCGTCCAGGGATTCACCACCGCCGACGTCGGCGTCTACGCGATCGACTCGCTCGACGGCACCGTGGACGAGTTGGAGCGCCTCCGGAACGAGGCGGGCGTGCGCTTCCCGTTCCTGCGGGATGGAAGCGAGCTGACCGCCGCGTGCGGAATCTCCTGGCACGCGATCGTGGTCCTCGATGACCGCGGGACGATCCGATATCTGACCGAGGGCGCGAACGCCGGAATCTACGACCCGAGCGGCCTCCGCGAGACGATCGATCACCT
>JAGQHR010000710.1 GCA_020431745.1 Candidatus Eiseniibacteriota bacterium | reverse complement strand
CCCGAGTCGAGGGCGCAATCCGTTGCCGCGTGACGCGTTGCGGATTCGACGACAACGCAGGGTTCGGGGGAACGCTAGTTGCTACGTCCAGACGTTGGTTCTAGTGTCCCTCGGCAAGGGTCCGAGCGGCTCGTTTGAGCAGGAATCCAGGGACAGAGATGGCGATCGCAATCACGGAGACAGCAGTCGTTCTACGTTTGCCTCGTTCGTGGCGTGGCAAGCCTCCGTGCGGTGTCCCGGCTCCATCGCCGACTCGACGCGCCGAGAACATCGCCCGGCCCCAGACACTCCGGACGCCGGGGACACACCGGACACCCCAGACACCCCAGACGATCCGGACACCCGGCACACTCCGGCCGCTCCGCCTCGCGTTCGTCTGCGCACTACTCTTGCTGTGTCCGCCTGCCTTCGCACAGCTCGTTTCGTCCCCGGACTTCGGATTCCTCGTCGAAGGAATCGAGATCGTGCCGGACACGCCGGAGATGGACGTGATGGTTCATCGTCATCTCGGGTTCGACATCGGAGACCGCGTGCCGCAAGGAACCATCATCGAGTCGAAGGCGCGACTCGAGGCGTCGGGAAGCTTCCGCGAAGTCGACGTGCACACGAGGCGCGGTTCGGTCCCTGGTGCGATCGTCGTCGTCGTGGAAGCCGAAATCGGCCGGCGAATCCACTTCGAGACCGGCATCGGCCAGGAAGACATCAACGGCTGGTATCTCAACATGTTCGGGCTCCGTTGGACGAGCCCTCTGCACCGGGGGGGCACCGCTCGTCTCGGTTTCCATGCGGGGCTCGAGACGTCCGGACTCTTCGCCGACCTCGAAGTCCCGCGCGTTCCGGTAAAGAGCTACGACGGATTGATCGACCTGGGGCTTTTCGACCGTACCTGGTATGTCCAACAAGGCCGCGATGAGTACCGGCAAACCCTCCATCAGCATCGCTTGCTTCTGGGCGCTCGGCGTCACTCGGGAGGCGTGACCACGACCTTCTGGCTCGGGACGTTGGGAGTCGATCCTTCGGACTCTCTGACGACCGAGAAGGGCGGGGAGGATGTCGATGTCCCCACCGGCGACTTTCTCCCATCGCCGAAGCGAGTCCACTTCCTGGAGACGCGGATCGTGCTCGAGCGCGACCGGCGCGGAATCGTCGATCCCTGGAGAAACGGAACCTGGACGGGAGTGCAGCTTCGCGCCGCAGATCATCTCAGCGGCGGCGGGTTCTGGCAGCTCGAAGCGGACACGCGGGCCTATGTCCCGATGCTCGACCGGTCGGCGCTGGCCTTTCGCCTACAGGCTCGGTACACGAGTCCCGGGACCCCGTACCACCAGCGCTATCTGCTCGGGGGAACGAGACGCCTGCGCGGGTTCTCCTCGGGTCGTCTGAGCGGCCCCCTCGGTGCGCAAGCGATCTGGGTCGGATCGGCCGAGTGGCGACACCCGCTCCTCGGGATCGACCGCCCCGAACCGCGGCTCCTCGGAACGCTCTTCTTCGATGTCGGGGACCGTTGGGACGCGCGCGGGGAGCTCGGATCGCTGTCCGCGGGGGTCGGCTACGGATTCCAGATTCAGCTCCCGTGGATCCAGGTGATGACGCTCGAGGTCGGATATCCGATCACCGACGAGCACGACGTCGACTCTGTCGTGGGCAGCCTGACCCTGGGTCGTTCCTTCTGAGATGCGCCGCGCCGGTTTCATAGGGGCGCTCACGGTCACCCTGCTCGTGGCCAACCCGCCGTCCGCGCAGAGCGATGGAGAGATCACGCATTTCGAACCGTTCCTGCGCAACGATGATCTGTGCGTGGACCTCGAAGCGCGGAATCTCATGGACGAACGGACGGCGTTGACGATCGACAGCGGGCTTCCGGGAAGCTGCGCGTTCCTGCTCCGCCTCGAAGCGAGGGGCCCCCGGGTCGTTTCGGAACGGCTTCTCGAACGGACCCTCCGCTTCGATCTTTGGGAAAACGTGTACGTGTTGGAAGAGGGAAACCTCCGCGAAACCTTTCCGAGCATGGTGAGCGCGGACTCTGCGCTGTTCCGGCTCGACGGCTTCGTGCTCGGCCCGAGGACGCAGCTCGCGGCATCGGAGGAATACCGCGTGCTCGTCGTCATCGACGTGGAGCCGCTCGCGAAGGAGGACCGGGAGAGACTGCGGCGCTACGTCTCCCGCAACAGCGGCGCGACGGGGAACAGCGAAGAGCTGGTGCTCGACCTCGGTGCGGTTCTCTCGAAGGCCTTCGGCAAGTCATCGGAGCGACACGACTCGATCGTCTACGAGACGCCCTATTTCCGTGCCTCGGACCTGGAGGTGGAGCCATGAAGCTCCGTACACGCCTGATCCTTCTCGCGATTCTCCTCATCCTGTTGCCGGCCCTTCCGGCCATGTGGGTCACTCGAAACCTCGTCGGCCAAAGCCTCAATCTCGGCCTCTCGACGGAGATCACGAATGCGCTCGAAGCCGGGATCCGGCAGACGCGAGCGAGCTACCAAGAGGAGCGTTCACGCTTCGAGACCGATTTCGCATCCTGGATCGCCGCGGGGGCCGATCCGAGCGCCGCGCCTGGGCGCATCGTCGCGCCGGACGATCCGGATGCCCGTGAAGACACGGCCGCGCAGGACGCACCGCC
>JAGQHR010000709.1 GCA_020431745.1 Candidatus Eiseniibacteriota bacterium | reverse complement strand
GCACTGGTCCCGCAGCGGGAGTTGGCGGTCGCGTTAGTCCCGGACCGGGAGTGGGTGGGCACGAACTGACCAGTCCCGCTTCGGGAGTGGGCGACGGAGTTACTCCCGCAGCGGGAGTGGATGACCGTGGCGCTGGAATCAGTCCCGGACCGGGAGTGGACAGGCACGATCTGGTTAGTCCCGCTCCGGGACCGGTGCATCCACGCGATGCGCTCGCTCGCTCTCCGTACGTCCACTCTTCGCCCGCGCGCGCGTCGAACGGACCGATCGAGGATCCCGATTCGATCGTGGAGCCCGGCACGGCGCGCGTGATTCCGTTGCCCCAGGCACCGCCCCTGACGCTGTCTCCGCCGCGCGGGATTCCGCTTCCGGTGCAGCAGCAGCTCGAGCGGGAGCTCGCGGTGATCAGCGAGCTCGACTACGAAGGCTACTTCCTGACCATGTGGGAGGTCGTGCGGTTCTGCCGGCGCGAGAACATCCTCTGTCAGGGGCGCGGGTCGGCGGCGAACTCTGCGGTTTGCTACTGCCTCGGCATCACTGCGATCGATCCGGTGCGGATGGGGCTCCTTTTCGAGCGATTCCTCTCACGCGAACGGGCCGAGCCGCCTGACATCGATCTCGACATCGAGCACAACCGGCGTGAAGAGGTGATCCAGTGGGTCTACCGGAAGTACGGACGGACCCACGCGGCGATGGTCGCCAACTTCATCCGCTTCCGGACACGGTCCGCCGTGCGCGAGGTGGGGAAGGTGCTGGGCTTCGCGGAGACCGAGGTCGATCGTTTGGCCAAGCTGCTCCCGCACTACGAGGGCATCAGCACCGAGACGCTGCAGCAGGCGGGATTCGATGCCGGCAATCCCATGCACCAGCATCTGCTGATCCTCACGATGGAGATCCAGGACTTTCCGCGCCACCTGTCGATCCATCCCGGTGGATTCCTCCTGGGACACGAGCCGGTGGCGCGCCTGGTCCCGACCGAGAACGCGACGATGGAGGATCGCACGGTCATCCAGTGGGACAAGGAGGATCTGGAGAACCTGGGGCTCTTCAAGATCGACCTCCTGGGATTGGGTGCGCTCCATCAGCTCCATCTCGCGTTCGATCTGCTGCGCGCGCATTGGGGACGGCTCTTCACCATGGCCAACATTCCGGCCGACGATCCACCTACCTTCGACATGATCTGCAAAGGCGACACCATCGGTGTCTTCCAGATCGAAAGCCGCGCCCAGATGGCGATGCTCCCGCGCCTGCGGCCCCGCAACTACTACGACCTGGTCATCGAGGTGAGCATCGTCCGCCCCGGTCCCATCTCCGGAGGGATGGTCCATCCCTATCTGCGACGGCGGACGGGGAAGGAGCGCATCGAGTATCCGCATGCCTCGCTGGAGCCGGTGCTCAAGAAGACGCTCGGTGTGCCGCTCTTCCAGGAGCAGGTGATGCAGCTGGCCGTGGTGGCCGCCGACTACACGCCCGGCGAGGCCGACCAGCTGCGCCGTGACATGGCCGCCTGGCGATCGAGCGGCCGCATCGAACGTCATCGCGAACGCCTCATCTCGCGCATGAAGTCCAAAGGCATCGCCGAAGAGTTCGCCATCCGCGTCTTCGAGCAGATCCGCGGCTTCGGCGAGTACGGCTTTCCCGAAAGCCACGCCGCCAGCTTTGCGCTCATCGCCTACGCGACGGCCTGGGTGCGTCGCCACTACCCCGACGTCTTCACCTGCGCCCTGCTCAACGCCCAACCCATGGGCTTCTACACGCCCGCCACCATCATCGAAGACGCCAAACGCCACGGCGTCCTCGTCCTCCCCGTCGATATCGCCACCAGCGCCTGGCACTGCACCCTAGAGCTCCCCAATACGATGCGCCCCCAAGTGGCGCCCAATGAACAAAACCACGTGAGCGAGGCGGGTGGTGCCCTGGGGATCGTCGAGGGGACCTGTCCGCCGCGCGGGAACCACTTAGAGGAACCTCCGGATCTCCTTCGCGCGAGCGGATCCGGAGGCGCGCGCCAGCCCGATCGAATGAACTCAGCGCGCGCCGTTCCCCGAGATGATTCCCAGGGCGCCGCCCGCCGAGCGCCCGCGAGCGGATCCGGAGGCGCGCGCCAGCCCGATCGAATGAACTCAGCGCGCGCCGTTCCCCGAGCCGATCCCCAGGGCGCCGCCCGCCGAGCGACGTTTGCCGTGCGCTTGGGTCTGCGGTACAGCAAGGGGATGGGAGAGCGCGAGCGAGCCGCCATCGAGTCCGCACGCGCCGACGGCCCCTTCCGCTCGATCGAGGACTTCGCCCATCGCACGCGGATCGACGCCGGGCGCCTGACGCGTTTGGCCGAGTCCGGCGCCTTCGCCTGCTTCGAGCCGCGACGTCGCAATGCGCTGTGGCAGGTCCGTGCAGTCCATCCCAGCGAGGCGCCCGAGCTCGGCATGCAGAAGGTTGAACAGGACGCCGCGTTCGCGCCGCTCACCTCGTTCGAGACGATCGTCTGGGACTACGAAACCGCCAACCTCAGCACGCAAGGCCATCCATTGGAGCCGATGCGCGCCGAGCTGGCTGCGGCCGGTCTGCCCGATGCCCGCACCGTGAACGCGAAACGCCACGGTACGCGGGTCCGCTATGCAGGCGTGG
>JAGQHR010000708.1 GCA_020431745.1 Candidatus Eiseniibacteriota bacterium | reverse complement strand
AGACGTACCACGTGCGTGCCAAGGAGGCGCGAGGAACCGACATCAGCCCGAAGAAAAAGACCCTGAACCAGATAAGGGTCTTCTGGAGATATTGGAAGGAGAGCGGTGTAATGTAGGTACTAGCGCTTTCTCGAACGCTCAGGAGCTACCGGAAGTGCACGGTGCGGACCCGGCCCGCCACGTGTCCATCGACCTTGAGCTGGTAGAAGTAGATGCCGGCTGCCGTGGGGTTGTCGCGATCATCGCGTCCGTTCCAGGTCATGGCGTGCGTGCCCTTGCCGAGCGGTCCGGAAAGGAGCGTCCGTACGCGGCGACCTTGGACATCGAAGATCTCGACGTCGGCTCTTGCGGCATCGCGGTCCAAGTGCAACACCACCTGCTGCCGACCCATCCCCGGATTGGGGCCGGCGGAAATGGGCGCCCGGGTCAGGAGGGTTTGGTTGCCCCGTTCGGCCTCCTCGCAACCAGGGTGGTACCCTGTATTGTACGAGTCGAACCCGTATTCGGGCCAGCCTCCAACGAGCGGTCCCGCGTCGTCGGGGTACTGCAGGTAGTCGAGCAGCGCGGAGCGGCTCGCCACGAGCAGCCCGTCGTCGGCGAAGACCGGTGCCCAAGCAACATCTCCCAAGTGGATCGGCCATCCGAGCAGTGCGTTGCAGTCGTCGGACCCACTGTCGACGAAGCTCCAGCCGGCCATGTCCCCGAACTCGCTGGCGGTCAAGATGTTCGCGCTGCTGCTCGGGTCGAGCTGTCCCACGATCGGCTCCTGGCTGCCCCGGGCGGGTGCGTCCAAGTCGCCGAACCGATACGGGAGAGCCGCAAGCTGCTCACAGCTCGTCTTGACCGTTCCCCCGTCCAAGACCAGCACGTGCGTGAGGTGTTGGGTCGCCTCGACTCCGCTGCCGGCTCGTTGTGTTCCGGCCAAGACGATCTCCAGCCCGTCGGTGTCGGTGTCCAGACACGCCAGGCTCGGCCGGGGCGGCGGTCCGGTGCCGTCCGAGAGGAACACCCACGACGCATCGGACACCTGGTAGTCGATGGTTCCCGTTCCCGAGGCATCGGCATCGAGCACGTACACCGTTCCCGATCCCAGATCGTCGCTGTGATCGGTCACCACAACATCGGGTTCCCCGTCGCCGTCGACATCCCCGACTGCGGGTGTGGAGAGGGTGGAGTAGGCGTGGGCCGTTTCCACCTGCTTGGTCCACTTGGCGGTGGCCAGGACGCCGGCGTTGCGGGCCGGGGTGTTCCAAGCTACGACCCGTCCACCACGCTCGGCCTGCACGATGTTGGAGACGCTTTGGCTGAACGGTTCTCCATCGATGATGGCGACCGATCTCTGCTGGTTCTCGCCGCTGTTGGCGGCGAAGGCACCTTCAGGGGAGAGGCCCTCGATGTACCCGTCGCCGTCATCCATCCAGACATAGAGCGTGTCGCCGGCGCCCGGCATGATGACCTGCTGCTCATTGGCGAGCGCTCCGGACAGATTGAGCGCGGCCACGGTTGGCGCCGTCGAGTCGGCTCCTACGGTGTGTTTCCAGAGCTCGTTGGGAACGTAGTCTCCGCTGTCCTCAACAAGCTCGATGGCGTAGACGCCATCGCCCATCAGGTTGCCAACGATCGCTACCCCGTCCGGGCCTTCGTCGTAGAGATCGAGCCGAACGAGCTTCTCCGCGAAGACCGCCCGGTATTCGTCGGGCAGGTCCGGATCGTACTGTGGGTCGAAGAAGAGCCCGCTGGAGTAGGAATCACCGGATCGGAGAGGCAACCCCGTGTCGAGCCACCAGCCGTAGATCCGACGCCCGGCCACGAACACCGCCTGCCGGGCTCCCAAGTCGACGACCAGCGGCGCGGTAGAGATCCCGTCAGGCACAACCTTCGGCCAGCCGTCGTGATCGGGAAGCCAAGGACGTTGCACGCTCACGAGCGATTGCTCGCCGCAGTAGTTCGGTCCGCAGGCCCTCACGACGAACTGGTACTCGATCGGGTCTCCGTTCGTATCGATCGCGGGGAGCGGTTCGCCACCGATGGTGTGAACATCGAAGAGCGAGACGCCTCGTGACACTCCGAGGAACTCGCGCTCTTCCGACTCGTTGAGCAGATAAGTGATATAGCGGACGATGGGCTCTCCGGCCACCGTTCCCGTGGCGGCATCCCAGCGGACGCGGATGGATGCTCCCGACGGCTCGGACACTACGTTTTCGGGTATGGCATCGGGACCGCCCCCGCCACCACCTCCGCCACCTCCGCCTCCGGCTGCCAGGCTCAATGGGAGCGGCCTGCCGTTGCGGAGCGGGGTGACCAGCTCGAGCTCGTAGACGATCTCTGCCAGCGCCGGTGTCCGGTCGCTCAGCTTTCCGTCCCAATCGGCCACGAACGATCCTGCCGCCTGCCAACCGGAGAACAGCGTTCTTGTCTTTTCGAACCGCCGGATGCGGACCCGCATGTCCGGTGGTGTGGGAGGGGAGCGACGGGATCACCGTCGCCCCTTGTCCCGATTGGATCCGCTACCGCTCTCGATCGTTCATGAATAGCCCGGGATAGATAGGCTGTCTCCGGTCGGGACCGGATCTCAGTGTGACGTCTTGCGCATCGGGCAGGTGCTGAGTCCGAGGGGCTTGTAGAGAG
>JAGQHR010000707.1 GCA_020431745.1 Candidatus Eiseniibacteriota bacterium | reverse complement strand
GTCGCGGCTTCCCGTATCGATCCCTCTGGCCACGAGGAAACCTTCGAGGACGTTGGCAAAGCTGCGGCGACGTAGCTAGGTATACGGGGCACCCGCAACGATCTCACCGCGTATCGGTTTGACGAAGAAACCCGGACGGGCGTATCATCGTGATCCCCCCTTCGTAGGCCCCGTGATTCCGATCGATCCTTCGAAGTCGAAGCGCATCCCGCGGAATCAGACCAAAAAAGGAGCGAACCATGGTCGTACGGATCGTTCTGCTCGCGTTGGTCCCCCTCTTTCTCGCCTCGTCCTCATCGTTGGCCAAGAAACTCGAGCCGAATCTCGTGGCCGCGGCTTCAAGATTCGGAGTGGATCTCGACGCACCGTCCTCGTCCTTGCGGCACGCGCAACGGGGGGGAGGGGCGGACACCGTTTCGTACGGGGATATTGGACCCGACGGGTTCTCCATCTTCGGAGATGTCTGGGACTGGGATGATCCGGATCAACCCGGCGATCCGTTGATGGGTTGGTACGCGACCGACAACTCGGTGGCCGCGGGCGTCTTCGGCCGCCGGGTCGATGCGTCGATCTGGGACGGTCACGACAACACCGTCGACGCACCGATTCTCACGGGTAACGGTTCGTTGTGGATCGGCGCCTTCGAAGACGAAGCCGACGGTCTCTGCTATGAGGCGGGTCTCGGCTACGGATCGTATTGGTGTCAGCAGATCCTTTCTCCGGTCGTGACACTCGTCAGCTCCGCGGACATCAACCTGAGCTTCCGCTACTTCAACGGAACGGAGCTGAACTTCGACTACACGCGAGTCCTGCTCCGAACGATTCCGGCCGGGGACGAGATCGTTCTGGGTCCACCGGACGGCTTCACCGGTCCGATCGGATTGGCCTCCGATTCGCCGCTCCACCCACCGGTCGGACAGACCTTCGATACCGGCATCCCGACCTCGGCCCTGAACGGCGCCACGCAGTTCCAGCTCGTCTTCCAGATGACATCCGACGGTGGATGGGACGACGAAGACGGAGACTACGGAACCGACTTCGGTGCGTTCGGGCTCGACGACGTCGCGATGAGCGGCGGCGCCTCGCTCACCGCAGACTTCGAGACGGATGAGGAGGGATGGGGCTTCGAAGCCTGTCCGGGTGTCGGCACCTATTTCGGAGTCGGAAATCTGGCCTCGTACCAGATCGCCGATCTGTGCGGATGCGGTCTCTCGGGGAACTTGCTGGAGTTCCACGACGACTCTCGGGAGCATCCCCGCGGACAGTGGATGAGTGCGCGCTCGAATCCGACCGATGTTCAGGACATGGTGGCTCGTCTGGGCGCGAGTCCGAATCAGCTCGCGATCATCGGGGAGTGGGATCAGTACTCCGACATGCCCCGGAACAACGGTGTCTTCTATCGACCGGGCTGGGACTATTACCCGTACGAGTGCCCGGTGTCCGGTACCATCGGGTGGTCGGGCCGCGTCGGACCGAACACGTTCTTCTACAATGCCGGTCCCTCCTGTTCCCGGCTCCGGCAATCCCAGACGGGGGGCTTCCTTCCGGCGGGTACGGAACAGGTCCGCTTCGTCTACGAGATCTACTCGTCCTGCGACGCGTTCGGGATTCCGCCGACCGAGTGTGGCTCGACCAACTTCACACCTCTCGTCGACAACGTGCGGGTCCGGGGAACCAAAGTGCCGGCCGCTCCGCCGATCCAGTTCTCGCCGGATCCGGTCGGGAGCCGGTTCCAGGACGCCTTCATCCCGAGCCTTCTCCTCGATCCCAACGGTCGCGGTAACGCCGACGTGAGCGCGAATGCGGCGGGCTACCCGGGGAACCAGCCGCCGATCGTGCCGGGAGACTCGCTCTACGTGCGCGGACCGGTGCCGACGCCGTCAACCCGATGGGAAGCGCGTCTATGGTTCCGCGTGCGCCGGGAAGGACCCGGAATCAAGGTCGCCCGCTACCTCGACTGGAAGTCAGACGTCGCCGCGATCAACGGCAATCCCGATCCCACGGTCGGATTCGCCTATGCATGGATGGACTCGTTCCAAACCGCCACGACCGTCAGCAGAAACGCGTTCGTGTCCTACTGCCGGGAGGACAACTGGTACCCGGGAGAGATCGGGGAATTCAGCGAGGGCAACGAGATCATCAGGGACGATGTCCTCGTCGCCGGAAGCGCCGTCGACTACTTCGTCACCGCCAACTACGTGACGACACCGGCCGAGAGCTTCTATCTTCCCGACACCACCGGAGGTTACTTTTTCGAGTTCGAGATCCTGCCGGGATGGCGCCATGAGGCCGGTCACGACCGGTATCCGTGTCTCCTCTATGTGGACACGAACTCTGGGGCCGAGCGTTACGTCGAAAGCGCGCTCGATGCGCTCGGGCTCGATCACGATCGCTATGACTACAACGATGCGACTTCGAACTGGAAGTGTCCTTTGGCCCGGGCTCCCGGATCCACCAACGGAGTGCCCGTCATCCAACTGATCGGCTACCGCTCGATCCTGGTCAACACCGGGGGACTCGATGCCGCGATGTGGCCCGAGGACTACGAGCTGTTCGAGGATTGGCTGACGTACATCAGAAGCTGCGGCCGGCAGGCGTTGCTCCTGAACGGGGACAATCTCGCGGCGAC
>JAGQHR010000070.1 GCA_020431745.1 Candidatus Eiseniibacteriota bacterium | reverse complement strand
GGTTCCGGTTCGCGATGTGCGCGCGCGGACGGCATGCGATCCGTACGCGCGGACGGCGTTCCGCGCCGGGAGCACGCTCCTGGCGGTTGCCTTGTTGGCGGGTCCCGCCCGCAGCGCTCCGGAGACCGTGCACGCGAAGGATCCGGCGGAGCGCGGCGGCTACGCCACGCGATCGGTGATGGCGATCGGGGGCGGGGACGCACCGGACGCGGCCCAGTTCTTCGAGCGCCTGGGGACGCTGGCCGTCGACGCCGACGCGGCGGGCGATGTCTACGTCCTGGACGACGGCAATCACCGTGTCCAGGTCTTCGACGCCAACGGGCGCTTCCTGCGCTCGATCGGCGGCGAGGGCCAGGGACCGGGCGAGTTCTCCATGCCGGGCGACCTTTCGGTCAACGAAGGCGGTGACTGCGCGGTCTTCGACGTCGGCACGATGCGGATCACCGTTTTCGACAAGAAGGGGACGGTCTTGCGCGATCAGATCGTGGAAGAGCCGGTGCGGGAGATGGTCCTGCTGGCCGATCGATCTCTGGTGGTCGTGCCCATGCGCGGGGAGCAGACGATCGCCTACGACAGCGCCGGCAAGGAACTGTGGCACCTCGGAACGGCGCCGCCCCGCGCGTCGGAGGAACGGGAGATCAACATCCAGACGCCCTATCAGCAGGTCGGATCCCGGCTCGCGCTCGGCGACGGGGCGCATCTCTGGCGCGGCTCGTCCGACACCTACGCGCTCGATCTGTTGGCGGACGGCAGCATGGTCCGACGGCAGGATCGCGACTTCTCCCGCGTCGACTTCAAGCTTCCGGAGCCGCCCAAGCGGGAGGACGGCGAGGAGGGAGGACCGCGCGTCGTGATGATGGTCCAACGCGATGAGACCGGGCCCGACGGATCGACGCAACGCTCGTCCTCGATCCAGGAGGGGGACGGGATGGAAACGCACGAGTTCAGCATGGACGATCTCGCCTCCATGCTTCCCGAGTACCAGCCCGACGTGCGGGCCGTCCTGGGCTGGCCCGACGGACGCGTCTGGGTCGTTACGGCTGCCGACGACGGTGATAGCATGGTCACCGATGAGTGGAGTGCGGACGGTAGATACCTGCGGCGATTCCCGCTCTCGAAGGACTATCAGTTCTATCGGGTGGGTCGCGACGGCGTGCTCTATGGCGTCACCCATGATGACGACTACTATCCGATCGTCCACAAGCTCGCCGTCGAGAAGCGCTGAGCGAGCGGGGAGCGGGTCATGACGTTGAAGGTCCGGCTGGCCACCATGATGATCATGGTCCTGGTGGCCGTGCTGGTCCTGCAGTTCCTGCTCATGGAGCGGGATCGGCGCCTCCTCGCAGACCGTCTCGAGGAGATGAGCTCCGGACTGGATCGGACCTCCGCCGTGTTCGTGGAACACGCGCGGGAGCTGGCCGGTGGCGGACCCTCCCGCGGCATCGACTCCCTGCTGCACGACGTCATCGACGAGTCTCGCCGGGAGAGCGGGCGCGCGCACTTCACCCTCGTGGTCTGGGCGGATTCCTCGCGCGGCGCGCCGGTCGACAGCGGGATGTGGTGGGGCGGCATCGAGGAGTACGAGAATTCGTTCGTGCGGATTGCCCGGGAAGATGGGTCGACGGGGATAGGCGGTAGCAGCGATTCGTCGGTCGTGGAGCGAAGCGGCCATCGATTCACCGTCGTCCGCCAGGAACGGATGAGCAACGGGGACTCGGTCGAGGTGACATTGGTGGCCGACGGAACCCCGCCTCCCAGGAACGTGCGGATTCCGCTGCCTCCGCCGCGTCCGTCGGGGCTGCCTTCCGCCCAGGATCTGCGCCGCCTGCTGCCGCGCGCACCGGTCGATTCGGCGGGCTACTCGGGGATGGAGTTGGTCGTCAACCTGCCGGTGGCGGCGGACTCCGATTCGTTCTATGCGGTACAGGTGCGCTATCCGTTCGACAGCATCAACGACGAGCTCGCCCGTTCGCGCCGTCGTGGCCTGCTTTGGATGGCCGCCGTGATCGGGTTGGGTGCCTTCGGTGCGGTGCTCGTCGCCGGGCAGTTCACGGGTCCCATCCACACGCTGCAGCGGTCGTTCGGGCGCGTCGTCGCAGGGGATCTCGATCTCGAGGTCAAGCGGGAGCGGCGGGACGAGATCGGCCAGCTCACCGACTCGTTCAACGACATGGTGAAGCAGCTCAAGGAAGCGAGGGTGAGCGAGACCCGCCTGGCGGAAGCCGAGCGGCTCGCCTCCGTGGGGCGGATGGCCGCCGGCGTCGCGCACGAGGTGCGCAATCCGCTGAACGCGATCCTGCTCACCATGCAGCAGATGCGCTCACGCGTGCTCGCGGGAGCCGACCCGGCCTCCTTCGATCGCTACTACGCGGTGGTGACGGGAGAGATCGCCCGGCTCGAGAGGATGGTGGGGGCCTTTCTCGATCTGTCGCGGGCCGGGATCCTGCGGACCACTCCACTGGATCTGACTGAAAGCCTGGAGACGTCCGTGCGGGTCTTCGAGCAGGAGGCGGAGACGCGGCAGGTGAAGGTGCGTCGCGATTGGCACGGTCCGCTGAGGATCGAGGCGGATCCGTCGCGCTTGCCGATGGTTTGGAGCAACCTGCTCGCGAACGCGCTCGCCGTCACCGAGCCGGGAGGAGAGATCGTGGTCTCCGCGCGGACGGTCGGGGTCGATGGCGGAGGAGATCCCGTCGTGCCGTCCATGGAAGTGATCGTGCGTGACGATGGGCCGGGGTTCGATCCCGCGACGCTGCCACGCATTTGGGAACCGTTCTACTCCGGGCGCGAGGGAGGGACGGGGCTGGGGCTCGCGATCGTGCGCGCGGCGGTCGAGCAGCATCATGGTACCGTCCAGGCCGGAAACGGTGAGCGCGGCGCCTGGGTCCGCGTGGTCCTGCCGGTTCGACCCGATGAGTTCTCCCCGGCGGGTGGACAGCCCGGCCCGCGCTCCGACAGGAGGGGTCCGGGGAATCAGGCCGATTCCGACGGACCGGAGGAGGCGTAGTGCCCAATCGGTTGCGAATCCTGGTCGTCGATGACGAAGCGGCCCAGCGCGAGATCGTCGCGGAGATCCTGACGGACGAAGGCTATGACGTGGAGATCGCGGCGACCGGAGCCGCGGCCCTGGAACGCGTGTCGGGAGAGGCTCCGGATCTTCTCGTGACGGATCTGCGGATGAACGGGATGGACGGGATCGAGCTGCTGCGGGAGGCGCGGCGGCTGGAGCCGAACCTGCCGGTGATCCTGATGACGGCGTACGGGACGGTGTCCTCGGCGGTCGAGGCGATGAAGACCGGCGCCTATGACTATCTGCAAAAGCCGTTCGACAAGGACGAGCTGATCCAGCGCGTCCGCCGGGTGGCGGAACGGGCCACGCTCCTGCGCGAGAACCAGCGGCTGCGCGAAGAGCTGGGGGCGCAGGCTCCGAAGCTGATCGGCACCTCCGCGAAGATGCGCGAGCTCCGTCGACGCCTCGACCGTCTGGCCCCGATCCCCGGTGACGTCCTCATCACGGGGGAGAGTGGGACCGGCAAGGAGCTGGTGGCGCGTGCGCTCCACTACGGCGGGTCCCGGGCCGGCGGTCCGTTCATTCCGGTGAACTGCGCCGCGATCCCGGAAGGACTGGCCGAGAGCGAGCTGTTCGGACACGAGAAGGGCGCCTTCACCCACGCGGTGAGCGCGCGGGCCGGGCGCTTCGAGCAGGCGGACGGGGGGACGCTCTTTCTCGACGAGATCTCCTCGATGCCGCTCGTCCTGCAGGGGAAGCTCCTCCGCGTGCTGCAGGACCGTCTGGTGGAACGTGTCGGGAGCGACCGCGCCCGCCGGCTCGACCTGCGCATCGTCGCGGCGACGAATCGGGATCTGCCCACCCTCATCCGCGACGGGCAGTTCCGCGAGGATCTCTATCACCGGCTCAACGTGCACGAGCTGACCATCCCTCCGCTGCGCGATCGGGGAGAGGACATCACGCTGCTCTGCGCCCACTTTCGCGACCGGGCCGCAGCTCGTCTCGACTTGCCCGCGCCCGACCTCGCTCCCGATCTGTTGGCGTTTCTCGCGACCTATTCCTTTCCGGGCAACGTGCGCGAGCTCGAACACATGATGGAGAAGATGGTGGTGATGGCGGAGGGAGAGCCCCTGGGCGTGGCCGACCTGCCGCCCTCGGTGCTCGTCGCGCATCGGCGTGCGACCAGTTTCACTCGAGACGCGACGGGGTTCACGCGGGACCCCGCGGCTGACGCCCGGCGGCTTGCTCCGGATCTGCCGCGGGCGCCCCGGAGCGTTGGCGAAAGCGCGCCCGCGAGCTCCGGAGTGCGACGCGACGGGGGGCGCTTCGATCCGGCCGATTTCGACCCCGACGATGCAAGTACGGACCCGGCGGGACCGGAGTCGCTGCTCGAAGCGGGGCCGATTTCATTCGCCGACGTCGAGGAACGATTGCTTCGGGAAGCCATCCGGCGGGCGGGAGGCAACCTCAGCCTGGCGGCGAAGCACCTCGGCATGTCCTACAAGACTTTCCGCTATCGCGTGCGCAAGTTCGGTCTCGATTTCGAGCCTTGAAGCGCGAGCTGCTGCACCTCGTCACGGCGGTTGCCGCGCTCGGCCCTGACGCCGTTTTCCCGCGTGCTGGAGCTCTTGGCCGGGGAAGCGCAGCCAAATTGACCGGGCACCGAATCCGCACGAGGGTTGAAGCCACGTAGCAACCCGGTGTATCTTTGTATGCGCCCGGGTCCCCCTTCCGGTCAGGTCACGCGCCGCTCGGTCCAACCCCTCGGGATTGCGGCGTTCGCTGGTCACAACCTGTCGAAAGGAGCTCGCATGCCCACCGCCGCTCAGGAACGAACAGCCCGCCTTGCCCGCCTCCTCGGTTCGAGCCTCGCAGCCATCACGGTGGGAGTCGGCGGACTCGTGACGACCGCCACGGTCGCTTCAGCGAGCCCCGTACGTTCGACAGTCATCCCCGCGAACATGGAAGATCCAGAAGCGGTCCCCGGCCACGTCGTCGGGCCACTCGCGGCCTATTCCGACACGCTGTACTTCGGATACGTGGGGGAGGGTGGATATGCGGTCGAGGGCGAGCGCTGGACCTGGGACCACGGGGGAGCGGATCCCCTGGAAGGTTGGTTCGGACAGGACGTGACCGAGCAGACCGGCACCTACTTCCGCCGTATCGACGCGGGCATCTGGGCCGGAGGCGGCAACGGGGTACCCGCGCCGATCCTGGTCGGCTCCGGTAGTGCGTGGTTGGGCGCGTTCCAGGACGAGGCGGACGCGATGTGCTGGGCCGGGGGGCTGGGCTACGGGAGCAACTGGTGCCAGCGCCTGGAGGGACCGACCCTCACGTACAGCGGGAGCGGGAACGTCGATCTTTCGTTCCGCTACTTCGCGGATGTCGAGCCGAACTTCGAATACGTGCGCGTGCTGTTGCGGCGCGGGGACGGCACGGAAGTCTCGCTCAACGGAGACGGATTCACCGGAGAGCACGGAGCGGCGGGGGATCCTCCCGCGGGAGCCGTCTTCTCGACCCAGATCGATGATGGGGACCTCGCCGGCGCCAACGATTTCTCGATCGTCTTCGAGTTCGATTCCGACAGCGGCTGGTCGGACGAGGACGGGGAGTACGACACGACCTACGGTCCGTTCGCGGTCGACGACGTGAGCCTGAGCGGTGCGCTCGTCGGGGGCGACGTCGCGTACGGGTTCGAGTCGGATCTGGAAGGATGGACTCCCGTCGCCTGTCCCGGCACGGGCTCGCTGATGGGAGTCGCACCGGTCGCGAGCTATGTCTACGACGATTGCGACTGCGGCTTGGCCGGCAACGTGATCGAGCTGCACGACGACGATCGCCAGCACCCGGTGGGGCAGCACGAGCTCGCGATCTCCAACTCGGTGGACGTCTTGCACGACGTGACTCCGAACCTGGGGAGCCAAGGGCAGGCCCTGATCTTCGCGGAGTGGAACCAGTATTCCGACATGCCGCGGGCCAACGGCGTTCTCTATCGGCCCAGCTGGGACTACTATCCGTATGAGTGTCCGATCACCGGGGCGGTGGGATGGTCGGGGCGCGTCGGGCAGAGCCAGTTTTTCTATCTCCCGGGCCCGGACTGCAGCCAGCATCAAACCATCGGCACGAGCAACGGGGTTCCGGGCAACGTGGAGCGGATCCGCTTCGTCTACGAGATCTACTCCTCGTGCGACCGATTCGGGATCCCGCCCACCGAATGTACGGGGGGCACCAACTTCACGCCGCTCCTCGACAATGTCGCGATCGCGTTCACGCGGGCGCCCGACGCGCCTTACGTGATCTTTTCTCCCAGCGCGTCCGGGACCCGCTTTCGCGATACGTTCGCGGCCGACGGGACGCTCTCCCCGAGCTCGACCGGCAATTGCGACGCCACCAGCAACGTCAACTTCGGCAACACACCACCGTTCGTGCAGGGTGATTCCATCCTCGTGGTCGGACCGGTCTCCACGCTATCGACGCGGTGGGAGGCGCGGCTCTGGTTCCGGATGGCACGCAAGGGGCCGGCGCAGGATCAGATCGCCGGCTACGCCACTTGGCGGGATCGGGTCGCCGACGGTCAGGACATCGAAAACGGAGCCTTCGCCTATGCCTGGATGGACTCCTTCCAGGTCTACTCGACCCCCGGTGGAACTCCCGCACGCAATCAGTTCGTGAGCTACTTCCGCGAGGATGACGACGACTATGATCCCGTGGCCGGCGAGCTCAAGACCGGCAACGAGATCCTCCCCGACGGCGTTTTCGTACCCGGCAGCCGGCTCGAGTATTTCGTGACCGCGAACTACATCGGCAAGACCGACAACTATCTCTGGCCGGATACCTCCGGCGGGAACTTCTTCGAGATCCGTTTCCTGCCCGAGTATCGCGACGACGGCGGCGTTTGGAAGTTTCCGTCGCTGCTCTACGTCGACTCCGGCCGCCTCGGAGACAAGGTCGACCGGATGCTCAACGTGGCGCTCGCCGGGGCCAGCCCAGCCGATCCGCTTCCGGAATACCGTCTGTGGGACCACTACACCTATCTCGATGCGGGATGCTGCTGGGGCGCTCCCTTCGCACGCGGCGGCGACCTGCGCTCGACCTCGGGCGCGACGATCCTGCAGCTTCTCGGCTATCGCGGGATCATTCTCACCGCCGGGGACCGGCACATCCCCTTCTGGTCCGACGACTTCGAGCTGTTCATGGACTGGATGAGGGCGCTCCATTGTGAGGGCGACTCCGATCCACGCGGGCTGATCTACAACGGAGACCGCGCGGCGGAATCGTTCGAGGTCGACAACCGGTTCGGCCCGCGGGTCGGGGTCGGCCCGCCACTCTCGGATCCGTATCGCATCCTCGCCGGGGACGAGAACTACTGTGTCCGCATCGAAGACGTCGTCGGCTCCTCCTATCCACCGTCGATGGCGGTCGACGCCTGGGGCAACGGCTGTCCCGACGAGCGCAACTACAACGTCCTGTCACCGATCGGATCGGGAGTCGGCGGTCGTGCCTTCGAGAACGTGGGCACGGGTCAAGTCACGCAGTACCAGCAGATCACGAACGACGTGAACGATTCCTGGGAGGGGATCTACCGGAGCGTGGTTTCCAGCGTGTCCTACGACCACCTCGCCGTGCGCGAACAGGGCGACGAGTGCACGCCCACCTTCGATCGGATCATCGAAGCAGGCGCGGCCGAGCTGAGTGCCGCGCTGAACTGGATCTTCGGGGGGAACGTCCCCGGACTGCACGAGGATCCGTGCGAGGGGGTGACGGACGTGGGGACGCAACCGGAAGTGACGGCGTCCGGCACGACGCGACTGCTACCGGCGCAGCCCAATCCGTTCTCGCCGCGGACGCGTCTGCGCTACGAGCTGGCCGCGACCGGGCCGGCCACGCTCTCGGTGTTCGATGTCGGTGGCCGCCGGGTCCGCGTCCTCACCTCGGGCGTGCAGCAGGCGGGTCCGCATGAAGTGGTCTGGGACGGCACGGACGATCGCGGGACGGTGCTGCCGGCCGGCGTCTATTGGAGCCAGCTCGAAGCCACGGGCTATCGGACCAACAAGCGGCTCGTCGTCCTGCGATAGAGCGAAGCGCGGCAGGGGCGGAACGGCCTAGTCGCGCGCGTCCGCCCGTTCCGGGTCGAACAGGACCAGGTAGGCGAGATAGAGCGGGATCGGATCCGCGACGTTCTCTGCCAGGTACCGCTCGACGGCCCGGTACCCCGCGGGCTCGTGCGCGGTCAGACACAGCCAACCCCCGATCCGGTCGATGTAGTTCGGCGAGTACGCGATCTTGCAGCCGACGAGCGTGCTGAACATGCCGTACTCCTCGCGATAGACCTGCTTCGTCAGGGTGCGGGCGAAGCGATCCATGTCCGTGGCGTCGAAGACCACGCCGAGGCGGGCGGCTTTCGGGATCGGCTCGATGGTCACGTACCCGTGCGAGATCTCTTCGCACTTGAGGACGTCGGGCGGAAGCGAGGGCGGGTTGCTGGGAGAGATCGGCGCGGCCGCGTATTCCCAGATGTATCCGCCCTCCGCGGAGACCGCGAGCCGGTTCTTGAAGAACTGCAGGAGCGCGGCCGCTCGCGCCCGATCTTCCTCCCGTCCGGCCAGCCGAGCGGCGAGCTCGAGGTCATAGCCGAACACGTTCTGCGCGTTGAAGGGTTGCGGTTGCCGCGGCAGGGTGTCGTCGAGGTAGTAGGCCTCCTCCGGGGTGGCTCCCGGGCGATAGCGATCGCCGTAGACATCGAGGGCCGCCAGACAGTCCGCGAGCAGCGAATCGCGGGCCGCCGGAGATGCCCACGGAGCGGCGGGAGGAGCGGCGGGTGCGTTCTCGTAGACGAGCGCGAGATCGCCGCGGAGCGCGAGCAAGGTCTCCAGGATCGGCTCCACAATCAGCCCGGTGTGCACGAAGAACACCGCGCGCTTGCCCGGTAGGTACCGCGTGCTGCCCCAGGCCGGCAGCGAGCGGTTGCGGAAGTCGACCCGGCCGATGCGATCGTCGCGCCGCGCCATCGCCTGCAGGGAGTACTCCCAGGCCAGCTCGAGATAGCGCTCCCGACCCGTTGCCGCGTACATCGTCACCAGCGCGAGCGCGTGCCGGCTGGCCTCCCAGGCCAGCTTTCCGTCCTCGTTGTCGGGAAGCGTGTCGAGGTACGCGGTCCAGAACCGATCCGGGTAGAGCTGTTCGAAGTGCGTGACGGATCCGTAGGTCCGGGGATCCTGCCCGAGCCCGCCGGGATGATCGACCCAGAACTGGGTCACGGCGCCGCGCACCTCGCGGTCCTGAATCGACGCGGCTTGGGAGAGACGCTCCGCCCCTGTCGGAGGGCGCACACTTTGCGAGCGGGACGCGCCGCATCCGGGAAGCAGGAGCGCGAGGGCCACGCACCAGGTGAGGGAACGCGTCCGCCGCTCCGGAGCGGCGTGCGGCGTCTGTGTTAGACTCCGTGTCATGCGAGAGTCAGCACGGATCGGCCGCGCCACCGGTTCCCCCTTCGTTGCCTCGTTCGTGCTCATCGCCGTGCTGGCGGTCCTTCTCTGGGGAACCGCGGGAGGACGCAGCTACACCGCCCTGATGCGGAACGCCTATCTCTCGCTGACCCGCGGGCTCTGGACCGAACGGCCGGCGCACCTGTTCTACGACGAGACCTATTGGGTGCTGCGCTACATCGTGGACAACACGCCGCCCGATGCCGTGGTGCTGCTGCCTCCGCGCCAGTTCATCATCGATCGGTTCGACGACGGGATGATCCCGCTTCTGGCGAGCCCTTCTTCCGCCTACAGCTTCCTGTATCCCCGGGTGCCTGTCCACTTCGGAGACGACTCGCCGCGTAAGGACGATCTCACCTACGTGCTGGTGTGGAAGGGATGGGGACGGGAGAACCTCGGTCTACCGCCCGGCAACGGCGACGACGTCGAGCTCTATCCCTGGCCGCAGGGTGCGAGGGCGCCCTGGTGAACGTCGGTTGGCTGAGTCCGCTCGTGGGATTG
>JAGQHR010000706.1 GCA_020431745.1 Candidatus Eiseniibacteriota bacterium | reverse complement strand
GAGGTCTTCGCGCGAGGCCGTGAGCACGTCACGCGGGCGCAGGCCGTGCTCGAGCGCACGCGCGATCTCGCTCAGGTGGGCCACGACCCCGGCGGAGTAGGAGCGCTGCCCGCCGTCGGTGCGCAGCGGCTTGGGGAAGCCGTACCGCCGCTCCCACGTGCGTAGGGTGTTCGCCGGGATCCCGGTCGCGCGGGAGACCGCTCCGATCGAGAGGGTCAGGCTGCCGTCGTCTTCCATGTCCATTGAATAACAAATGAACAGGAATTGCGCATCAGGAATCTTGCGCCGGGATCGGCGTGGTGTCGGCGTCCATCATCGCTCCTCGCGGTCGGCTTGGCCAGCCCGGGTTCGCGTCGGGCACGACGGGAAATCGATTACCCATCCGTCGCCCGGCTTCTCGTCGCGCAGCGGCCTCGTCGGGACGGGGGCTTCCGGAGCATACCCTCGCCGGGGCCGCGTGCCTCGGGCGCTCGGGCCCTGCACTGCGCTTCCCATCGATTCGGTCGATAATCGGCGTTCCTTCGTCTGGCACCGTTGGCACGGGTCTCGCATTACTGCCACACGACACCCGGGAAACCGGTGACGACCGAAGAGAAGGGTTCCGACCCCATCTTCGGATGGTCCGTCAGACCGTTCTTTGACGTCGAAAAACCCCATGAAGGTCGTGCTTCGCAACGCTGCTCGCAGCGATGCACAGCACACGGCACCTGCCGGACAGACGCCCTCCGACGCCCAGGGAAGCTCGCTTCCCCACGGCCAACGAAGGGCGGGATCCAACGCAGAGCCCGTCCTGGTCGGTCCATCGGTCCGGTCATGAGGGGGCTCGTCCCCGCAGCGAGGGTTGCGGGCGTGCCACGGCAGCGGGAGGTGACTCCCGGTCTCCTTGCGAAGGTCGAGGCTCCGGTCTCGATGGCGCAGGCGGATGTGACGAGCCTTGGAGGGGAACCAGAAGCCCATGGAAGGAAAAGACTCTGGGCAGACCGCAGCAATGCGGATCCGGGGTCTGGTCTCTCGCACAGAGAGAACGCCTCGAGGTCGGACCTCGTCGGGTGCATCGCTTCGGCGGTGTGAAGCGACGAGCGGAAACGACGCGGGGGCACGCACTGGCAGCGATGCCGGTACGGCTGTGTGAGAGTGGCGTTCTTCGAAGGGTGCACAGCACATCGGGGAGGGCGGTCGCCGCACGACCCTATGCGCCCGGATGTCGGCTACGGCTGGTGTCCGCGCGGTGCAGCATCCATCGGTCCATGTGTTCCGGGCTCTTTCGGGAGTCAGGTCGCAGGGACATCGCTGAGTCGCAGTCTCCCGTGAGGGAGGCGAGCCCGAGAGGGCTCGGTGTGGATGGAGAGGAGCTCACGAGTCATCGTGAGAAGCTCTCGGTCCAGACGCGCGGATCAGAGGGGGGCCTCCTGTGAAGGAGGTTTCGGTGGAGCCGACCGGGAAGTCCTGTCGAGAGGCAGGTGCTTCGGTGTCCGAAACGATGTGAATCCTGTCCGGCAGGGGTGCAACAATCCCCGAGCGGGGCTGGAGCCCGAACCGCCGAGGTGGTGAGAAACCACGCGGGCGGCAGTCGAGTGGCAGCACGTGGTGGTGGCCATTCCGTGGTGAGCACGCGCGAGCGTGAGTCACGGCTGGGCCAGCTCCGGGAGTACGGAAGCAGGGTGCGAATTCGAGAGCGAATCTTCAGGAGAGGCGATTCAGGTCGCGGACTGCGAGGCCCTACCCGTGAGGGAGGGAAGAGAGGTCCAGTGCGGCGTGAACGGCTCGGAAACGGAGCGTCGAGGGTGATGCGAAGTTCATGAGGGGTACTCCGAGGTCGCGTGAGCAACACGACGGCGGAGCGCGTGTCCTGTGCAAGCCACGAGGGCCAGCCGGCAACGGTGAAGGTCGAGGTGGAGAGCGGTGAATCCAACAGCCGCAAGCGGAACACGTGGATGGAAGGCCTGCCGAGAGGCAGGAGAGGAAGTCGGTCCCTGGAGAACCCGAGAACACCGCGGATGCAGCCCTGTCGGGGAGACCCGAGAGGAGCGTGGCCGGTGCCGCCGAGTCTCTGGAGAAGACGCTTCCATCGGTGTTTCGGGTGTCACACCAAGAGCCTCGCGGGCCTCGTGCCTGCGGGGCTTTTCGTGTTTCTGGGGCTGGGTGTCTTCGTCGTCGTTCGTGTCGTCGTCGGCGGTGCGGGTGGGCTCGGGAGGGGTCTCGCGGGGCGGAGCGGGATCGGCCTCACGCAGATGACGCAGAAGGACGCAGATGACGCAGAAGGGGCCGCCTGGATGGGGCGTGCCGCGTCGAGCCCCGGATGGGGGTGGGGGACTGCGGACGGATCGAGGGCGGTGCTCACCAGAGCAGGCGGGCGCCGAGGCGGTTCGCTCGCTCGGGCGCTGGATGGGAAGACGCCGATCTCCCCGAGCGACGCGGGTGCCGCAGCGGTGCGAGGGGGAAGCAGCGCTCGGTGACCCTGCGTCTACGCATCGGGGGGCGCACTCGTCGCTGAGCTCGGGGTTTCCGGAGCGGGCGGCGCCTGCGCTGTGGCTCGCTGTGGCCCGCTGTGCGTGATCCGACCCGCGGATCCGGTCGACTCCAGGCTCGGCGCCCTCCTCGGGGACCAGAGCCGTCGTGAACGTGAATGCCG
>JAGQHR010000705.1 GCA_020431745.1 Candidatus Eiseniibacteriota bacterium | reverse complement strand
GCATCCCGCTGGTTCTGGCCGAACGCGCGAGCAATGCGCTGGCGGGGATCTATTGGATCCTCTCGCTCGTGGGCTCGATGGTGCTTTTCATCCACGCCTATCGCAGCAATCCGCTCCCCACGGTGCGGCAGAAGCTGCGCGTGACCTTTCTCGGCGTCCTGGTTTCCGTGCTCCCGTTGCTCTTCGTGATGGTGGTCCGCGCGGGCAATCCGGATCAAGCCATCCCCGGCGACCGGCTGGCCACGCTCGCGATCGTGTTCCTCCCCGCCTCGATCGGCTTCGCCATCGCCCGACACGGGGTCTTCGACGTGGAGCGCATGGCCTCCCGCGGTCTTGTCTACGCCGCGATGACCAGCCTCTTCGTGATCCTCTACTTCGTCGCCTTCTTTTCGTTGCGCCTCGCGCTGCGCGGGGTGCAGGGACTGGACGACGACATCGGAACGGTGCTGGCGTTCCTCTTCGTGATCGTGGTGCTGAGCCCCGTACGCGCGCGGCTCCAGGACCGCATCGACCGATGGATCTATCCGGACCGCTATGCGACGCGCCGCCCGCTGCACGAAATCTCGGCGATGCTGAAAGAAGCGCGCGGGCCGGAGAGCGTCGAGGAGCAGCTCCTCCGTGCGATGGAACGCACCTTCGGAGCGCGTCGCGCGGCGGTCTATCGTCCCGCTCCCGAGAAGGATCGATTCCTGCTCTCCCGATCGTTCGGGTTGGAGGAACCCGAGCGCGCGCACGCGGGCGCTCTCGGGCACCATCTCCTCGACTCGGCTTTCCGCCACGGCGAGCCGCTCTTGCGGGAGGACCTCGAGGCCGAGCTACCCTACGGCTATCTCCCAGCCGCCGATCTCGAAGCCCTCCGCATCCTCGACGCCCGCGTGCTGGTTCCGATTTCTACCGACTCGGAGCGCTTGTCGCTTCTCGTACTGGGTCCCCGCGAGTTCGGTGAGAGCTACTCGGCTCCCGACCTCGAGCTGATCGAGGCAGTGCAGCTTCCCGCGACGCTCGCGCTGGAAAACGCGCTTTTCGTCGAAGAGCGCCGGGGGCACGAAACGCTGCAGCGAGAGATGGAGATGGCGCAGGCGCTCCAGAAGTCGCTCCTTCCCCAGGTCCTCCCCCGTCTCGCGAATCTCGATCTGGCCGCGATCAATCGCCCGTCCCATCACGTCGGAGGCGACTACTACGACTGCCAGATCGTGCCGAACGGCGGCGGTCGGGATCACCTCCTGCTCGCAATCGGCGACGTCGCGGGCCATGGCGTGCCCGCCGCGCTGCTGATGGCGAGCGTGCAGGCCACGCTCCGCGCAGAGGCCCACGCCGGACGCGATCCTCATCACATGCTCGGCGCGCTCAACCACCAGCTCTGCGCGATCCAGCGACCGGATCGATTCGTCTCGCTGTTCTGTGCGGAGCTCGACCCCTGGGATCGATCGCTGCGCTACGCGAACGGCGGTCATCTCCAGCCGATCCTGGTGCGCGCCGAAGGACAGGTCGAGCGCCTGGATCGCAGCGGTCTCCTGCTCGGAATCCGCGAACCGATCGCCTACGAAGCCGGCGAGGTGAGGCTCAGCCCCGGCGACGTCCTGTTGCTCTTCACGGATGGAGTGATCGAGCGGGGTGGCCCCGACGGCACCTTCGGCGAGGTCGCGCTCCAGTCATTCGTGGCACGGTACCGCCACCTCTCCGCGGAGGACCTGGTCGGACGCATTCTGGAGGAGCTCGAGCGTGTCGAGCCCGCCGGGGAAATGGACGACACGACCCTGCTCGCCCTCAAGCTGCTGTGAAGCGTCCGTCGCGATGTTCCGTTGCGCCCGGCCCGGGCGGACGGCCGCGACACATACCGCTCGGGTGAACGGCCGCCGCACTCCCGGCTGGCTTCGGTCGACACGAGTCCTGGGTCCGGACCACCCTTTTCGGGAAACCCCTACTCAACATGTCGTTCCATGCCCCCGAAGCAACGAACAGACGCCGAAGGCGTCGGGACGTCCTGTTTCCCTCCGTTTCGGAGCGAAAGAGAACGACCGCGGCGCCGGCACCGAAGCGACGCATCCAGAGATACCTGGGACGGTAGGCGGCCCGGGAGCTGCGGGATGCAGGCACGAGCCCGCTCTCGCGGAATCCGCGGTCACTCTCGGTTGGGAGGTCCCGATGGTTCTCGAGCTGCTGCTGGTCGGCGGGTTGTTGGGTTTCGACATCTTCTGGTGGCTGAAACGATGACGCTCGCGGCGCGGGTCGAATGCGGCCTTCGCCACTGAACCAGCGACTCTGCACAACGAGAGATCGAGGACGGGATCCGGACTTGGTCAGCGCGTGCTCTCCGAGTCCCCCGCGGCGTTTTCGAGCTCTTTTCCGCTCCCGCACCGGGACGCGACCGGTGCGTACGAGGCCCGGCTTCCCCAGCCGAATCGGAAACCTACGGCCCCGAAAAACCAAGCAACGAAGCGAACCAGCCCGAACCAGCTCCCCGGTCGTGTCTCTTCGGAGTTCTCCCACTCAGCGCGAAACGGAACGAAAAACGGCTCACCGGTGGAGGCCGAACCAGACGAGCCCGCCGATTCCCACCACGAGGCAGTAGACGCCGAAGAGGCCGAAGCGTCCCCGGCGGACCAGGCGCAGGAGCACGCCGATCGAGACGTAC
>JAGQHR010000704.1 GCA_020431745.1 Candidatus Eiseniibacteriota bacterium | reverse complement strand
ATCGCGGTCCGCGACCCGGAAGACCGACCTGACCGCCGCAGAACATAGAACCGCACGGGTCGCCCACTGGCTGTCATCGGGCGCCACCGGTGTCACGCCGCCGCCGCCGCCGACGCCGCCGCCGGCGCTACCCCGGCGCTGCCCCGGCGTTAACACCAGCTGCGAGCGAGAGCCACGTCCGCGGAACCTCCGACACTCGGGAAACACCGCCACGGTGCCGGCTCACTCCTGGTGGGTCGAAGTCCAGACGGCGCCCCGACGACGCCGGCCGTCGACCTTCACGAGCAGCGGCCGGTCCAGTCGGACGTGCCTGACGTGCGCGGTTTCCGCGCGTGCGGCATGCGCGTCCAGCCAGCCCCAATCCACGGCCCGGTCCCGCTCGTCCATGCTGAAGTACAGGATGCCGAGGCTCGTGACGTTGTGGAAAAAGTGTGAACCCTGGCTCGGGTCCGCGCGGAAGTCCGGCAGGGATGCCTCGACGACGACGCGAGCCCCGGAAATCTGTCCCCAGACGACGGGAACACCGCCCCAGGGATCCGTGCTGCCCCACCTGCCGAATCCGAGGAGAAGATAGGGTCGCCCCTCGTCGACCAGCATCGCGTTGATCCCGGCCAGCTCGCCGGCGATCGGATGCGTCTGACCGGGCTGGAACGCGGCGGGTTTCACGTACACCACGTCCTGCACCGTCTCGAGGATGCCGTTGCCCACCACGAGGCTGGACGCGAGTAGAAGATCGTCCCGTGCGAGCTCGTCGTCGCCGAGGCTGACCGAGCGGTCGGATACCATCATCGGGCGCACCTGCAGGAACCCGAACAGATCGCGCGCTCGTTCGCGACTCATGTCGATGGCGAGCTCGATCTCCACGTCGGCGTTCAGGCGCGCGCGTGAGACCGCGAGGAGGCGTTCCACCACGTCGTTGAACTCGCGGTCGGATCGCTTCAGGAGCGGGGCGAAGTTCACCACCCGGGGGCCTCGCTGCGAAGTTCCGGATACGATCCGATCCGACTGCGGGTCCACGGTCGAGGCGACGTGTTCGAGGACGCCGTCGGACTCGGCGTCTCCGAGGTCTCCTTCCGTCAGGAACTCGGTCTCGAGGATCGGATCGTAAGGTTTGATCAGGGAACCCAGCTCGACGGCCCAGAACCGGTTCTGCGAGTACCGCAGGAGATCCGACGTCGATCCGTAGGGCGGAGGCGCCGCGGGATGCTTGGGGGAGTAGGTCCAGCACGCACCGCCGTCGACGATCGTCTTTCCCAGACCGAGAGCCAGACTCACCACGCCTTCCTCCGGCTCGGCCGATCCGGTGGCGTAGTAGTTGTACGTTCGCCCCACGGCGGACAGGACCGGGTAGTGGCGGTTCCATCGGCGGGAACCCACGACCTCCTGCAGCACGACGGCCATCCGTTCGTCGTCCGGTCCGTGTCCCGTGGCCGCGCGATACGACTTGGCGGCGCGGAAGAAGGTGGAAGCGTAGACGAACTTGATCGCCTCGATCAGCTTGCGGAAACGTTCTGCCGGGTCGGCCTGGTTGTTGGGAGTCATCTTGGTTTCGTAGACACCGGCAAAGGGGCGTTCCAACGCATCCTCGAGGAGGCTCGAGGACCGGACCGCGAGCGGGATGCGCACCTGATCGACGAAGCTCTGGAGGTCGCCGATGTACTCGGCCGGGAGCGATCCTGCCTGGAAGGCCTGCGCGATCTTGTAGTCCGGATCGTCGGAGAGCGCGATCTCCGTGAGACCGTTGCGGGCGACGAAGGCGTCGAACACGTCGGTGGAGAGGACGACCGTCGAGGGGATCCGCACCTCGCTGTGGGGGAAACGTTCGTGTGCGAACTCCTCCCGCAGCGTGTCGTCGACGAGGACCAGGCCTTGCGCCTTGCCGCCGATCTCGCCCTCGCCGATTTGGCAGAAGGACCGTCCCGACGCGAAGAATCCGCGGTCGAAACGGGGAAGCCGCGTGCGGCGTTGGGGATCACGCATCGCTCGTCCCCCGGATGGGTGACAGAGCCGCGCCGTGGTGATCAGCGCAGTCCTGTTCCCGCGTCGACGCTGGAGCCGCAGCCCCCGTGCCCCGGACCTAGCGGGGGCGCGACTCCAACGAGAGGTGGCGCCGGGCCGAACCTAGGCCCAGCCTCGATCCCGGCACGCCTGCGCGACACGCGTGACGGCGATGACCCACGCTGCATCCCGCATCCCGAGGTTCCGCTTCTTGGCCAGGTCGGTCACGGCGTGGAACGCGCTCGTCATCTTCGTATCGAGCTTGCCGAGCACTTCGTCCTTTTCCCAATAGTAGTTCATATTGGACTGCACCTGCTCGAAGTAGCTGCAGGTCACGCCCCCGGCGTTCGCGAGCAGGTCCGGGATCACGAAAATGCCGCGCTCCTGCAGAACCCGGTCGGCTTCCGGAGTCACGGGACCGTTCGCTCCTTCGGCGAGGATCTTCACGCGGTCGTGGATCTTCTCCACATTGTCCCCGCGGACTTCGTTCTCCAGCGCCGCCGGGATCAGGATGTCGACCGGCTGCTCGATCCAGGCGTCCCCGGGCAGTCGCTCGTAACCGGCCGCGGCGGCCTTTTCCTTGTCGATGCCGCCGAAGCGATCGGTGATCTTGCGGAGCTCGTCCAGGTCGACTCCCTCGGA
>JAGQHR010000703.1 GCA_020431745.1 Candidatus Eiseniibacteriota bacterium | reverse complement strand
TGAAGCGCGATCTCCCCGCGCAGCCAGGAACCCGCCACGAGCCGTTCATCGACGAACCAGCGGGGTGTTTCTCTGATCGCCTCCGCGAGAAGGGAATCCGCCTCTCCCCATCGCTCCAGCCGGACCAGATTCGCCCCCGCGTCGTGCAGGCAGTTGCGGATGTAGGCATCCAGGCGCTGCGGATCGGACCGGAACCCCTCCAAGGCCTCGCGGAAGAGCACGGCCGCGTGCGCGGGATCGCCATGCGAGGAAAAGAACGCCGCCGCGCCGTAGAAGGTGCCGGCTCTCCCGTCGTCGGGCGAGGTGGGAATCGCCTTCCACAGCTCCAGCGCATCCTCGTAGGCGGAACGTGCCGCGGCGGTGTCGCGCAAGGCTTGCCATCGCGCGAAGCCGAGATTGCCCAGACACCGCGCGACCGCGGGATCCGGCAGCTCCGATGCCTGCGCGAGCCGCGATCGCACCTCCTCCAGCAAGGGCACGCTGGAGGGATCATGGAGGAACGCCCGCGCGATTCCCTGCAGCGAGAGACAGCGGATCACGCGGGGATCGGAAGCCGGGGCGTGCTCCTGGAAGTACCCGAGCGCCCGGGTCGCGTCGGCATCGGTGTCGGCCCACTTCCACAACGCAGCGTGCAGTCGCGCCATCGTCAGGTAGATCTCCGCCCGAGTCTCCGGATGGTCGGACAGATCGACCGCGAGCCGGTCCCGCACGCGCGTCAGGAGATCCTCCAAGTCGAGCTGCCCGATCGCGGCTCCCGGCTCTCCCGGCAGGAGCACCGACTCGAGGAATCGCTGCACTTCGCGTGCACGCTCCGCTTCGCTCTCCGCACGGTGGAACAAGAACGCGAAGACCACGGCGGATGCGGTGACGACGGCGAAGAGCCCGGTGATGAGGGCCGCCGGCAATGGGTTCCGGCGCACGAGCGTGACGAGACGCGCTCCGCGGGTCTGTCCACGCACCAGCACCGGCTCTCCCGCCAGCCATCGCCGGAGATCCGCAAGCAGCGTATCCAACGACTGGTACCGCTCCGCCCGGGAACGGCCGAGCATCGCCATCAGGATCGCCTCGAGCTCTCGTCCGATCGCGGAATCGAGACGGGAGGGCCGACGGATCTCTCCTTGCGTGATCGCGGCGAACGTCCGGGCGATCGAATCCCCCGGTGGGTATGGCAGCTCGCCCGTCAGGCAGTGATAGAAGGTCACACCCAAGGAGTAGATGTCCGACCGCACGTCGAGATCTTCCGGAGATCCCGACACCTGCTCGGGCGACGAGTAGGCCGGCGTCCCCAGAAACTGCCCCGACACCGTGAGCGTCGTCCCGCGGGGATCCGGCGTTTCGGTGACCTTCGCGAGCCCGAAGTCGAGAACGTGCGGCTCCCCCTCCCCGTCCACGAGGATGTTGGCCGGCTTGAGATCCCGATGCAGGACGCCGCGCTGATGGGCATGGTGGACGGCCTCCGCGATCTTCATCAGGAGCGGGACGATCGCGCGCGGAGAGGATTGAAGCCGGGCCCATTCCGTGACCGGCACGCCGTCGATCCACTCCATCGAGAGCACCATCTGTCCGGCGATGTGATCGAGCCCGAAGACCTGGACGATCCCGGGGTGGGCGAGCCGCCGCACGACATCGAACTCGCGCTGAAATCTCCGGCGCGTGCGCGCGGCCAGGGTCACGCCCGTGGGAAGGATCTTGAGCGCGACGACGTTCCCGGAGCGCCGGTCGCGGGCCCGAAAAACCAGGCTGCGGCCGCCCCCCGGCACCTCCTGGAGGATCTCGAAGGGACCGATGCAGTCATAGACGACATGGGCTTCCGCGTCGCGCACTCGATCGATCCAGGTGTCGTCCGCGAAACCGAAGTCGATCAGCGGGTCGTGACCGTCACTCATCGTGCGCGTGCCCGTTCCTGTCCACCAGAGAATCCATCGCAACGGTTTCCCTCGACGTCCGGGTCGGCCGGAAGGCTCGGGGGAAAGCTACTCGGTCGGGCCGTCTTCGTCCTCCAGCTGACGCGCGATCTGCGCCTTGAGCGCGTCGCGTACCCGTTGCTTCGCCTTGTAGACCGCGGCCTCCGTGGTGCCCAGCTCGACGGCGATCTCCGGGACGGAACGACCGGCCAAGACCGCCTGGAACGCCTGCACACTCCGGCGATCGAAGGTCCTCCGCACGTGGCTCAGAGCCAGTCGGAGGTGGTGCCGACGCCACTCCTCTTCCCAGGTCGGATCGCACCCGGCGTCGACGGACCCGTGCAGCCAGTCCTCCCCACGGAGAACTAGCTCCTCCGGGGGGACTTTTGGACGCCTGCGGGAACGATCGACGGCCCGGTGGACGACCTTGCCGAGATAGCTGCGGAAGCGCCCCCGCTCCGGGGAGTACTCGAAGCCGGGCATGACCCGGGCCAAGCTCAGGAGCACGATCTGCCGCACATCCTCGGCATCGGGGCGCGCCAGGCCCAGGCGCTGCGCGTAGCGGACGATCAGCTCCCCGTAACGTTCGTGGAACTCGAACCAGGCCGCCTGGTCGGCGGGATCCCGCAGTCGGACCAGCAGCGAGCCTCTCGTCGCGAGCCAACTCACGCGCTACTCGCAGAAGATCCGGACGACATCGCCGCTCGACGAGTCGACGTCGATCGACAAATCACGGAGCGC
>JAGQHR010000702.1 GCA_020431745.1 Candidatus Eiseniibacteriota bacterium | reverse complement strand
CGCGCGAGAACATCGACACCGTCATGAAGCTGGGTATGAATCATCCGATGGGGCCGCTCACCTTGGCGGACTTCATCGGGCTCGACGTCTGTCTCAACATCATGAACGTCCTGCACGAGGGGCTGGGCGACGACAAGTACCGGCCCTGCCCGCTCCTGCGCAAGATGGTGGCGGCGGGTCGGCTCGGCCGGAAGGCGGGGCGCGGCGTCTACGAGTACGCCGACTGATCCTCGCGTCTCGCCCGGGTGTCATTCCACAAACGGGGGCTGCCGGTCGCTCGGCCACGAGCACCAGCCCCCGTTTCGCGTTTCTGGTGGCTTTCCACGACCGCTCCGTTTCGGGGTAGTGTCGTGCAGAGAGACGATTTAGACTGGTCGTTCTTCGTGCACCCCGCTGGTGCCGGAGCATTCCAGGCTGGAGATCGCACCATCACGAGGGAGCCCGCATGGACTTCGCCTTGACCGAAGAACAGGAGATGATCCGCGAGGCCGCGCGCGAGTTCGCGGAGAAGGATCTGGTCCCCCACGCTCCGGAATGGGACCGCAATCGGGAGTTCCCGCGCAGCGCGGTGACCAAGCTGGGCGAGCTCGGCTTTCTCGGGATGATGGTCGATCCGCAGTGGGACGGCGCCGGGCTCGATTCGATCTCCTATGTGCTCGCGATGGAGGAGATCTCGCGCGGCTGCGCCTCCACCGGCGTCATCATGAGCGTGAACAACTCGCTCGTCTGCGATCCCCTCGAACGGTTCGGCACCGATCAGCAGCGGGAGATCTATCTCAAGCCGTTGGCCGCGGGAAAGCGGCTGGGCTCCTACTGCCTGACCGAGCCGCAGGCGGGATCGGATGCCGGAGCCACCAAGACCACCGCGGTCAAGGACGGCGACGAGTGGATCATCAACGGGGTCAAGATCTTCGTCACCAACGGCGCCTTCGCCGACACGTTCATCGTCTATGCGGTGACCGATCCGGGCAAGAAGACGCGCGGCATCAGCGCGTTCCTGGTGGAGAAGGAGCGGGACGGATTCTCCGTCGGCACGCGGGAGAAGACCATGGGCATCCGCGGCTCCTGTACCTCCGAGCTCATCTTCGACAACGTGCGGGTCCCCGACTACGCGCTCCTGGGCGAGCTCAACAAGGGCTTCAAGGTCGCGATGATCACGCTCAACGGCGGGCGCATCGGCATCGCCTCCCAGGCGCTCGGCATTGCGCAGGCGGCCTACGAGCGGTCGCTGGAGTACGCGCAGACCCGCAAGCAGTTCGACGTTCCGATCGGGACCTTTCAGGCCATCCAGTGGAAGCTTGCGGACATGGCGACCAAGATCCAGGCCGCCCGCCTTCTGACCTGGGAAGCGGCGCATCTGAAGGATCTGGGCCAGGACTATTCCGTGATGGCGGCCCGGGCCAAGCTCCTCGCCTCGCGGGTCGCCGTCGAGGTCGCCGACGAAGCGGTCCAGCTCCACGGCGGCTACGGCTATGTCGAGGAGTTCCACGTCGAGCGTCACTATCGCGACGCCAAGATCACCGAGCTCTACGAAGGCACCAGCGAGATCCAACGCGTCGTGATCTCGCGCGCGCTCATGAACCGGTAGGGGAACGAGAGGAAGCGGAACCGATGGATCTCACGTTCAACGACGAAGAGCGGATGGTGATCGAGCTCGCGCGGGAGTTCGCCGAGAACGAGCTGCGGCCGCGGGCCCGCCAGCTGGATGAGGAGGGGCGCGCGCCGCGGGATCTGCTGGCGAAGATGGCGGAAATCGGTCTCTTCGGGCTCGTCATCCCGGCCGAGTACGACGGTGCGGGTGTCTCCACCAGCTGCTACATCCAGGTCATCGAGGAGCTGTCCCGGGTCTGCGCCGCGGTCGCGATCACGCTGTCCGTCCACAACTCGGTCGGGGCCTATCCGATCGTCCGCTTCGGCACCGACGCACAGAAGCAAACCTACCTGCCCAAGATGGCGGGCGGCGCGATCGGTGCGTTCTGCCTCAGCGAGGCCGGATCCGGCAGTGACGCCGCGAGCCTGCGCTGCAAGGCGACCAAGGACGGCGACCACTACGTGATCGACGGCGCGAAGCTCTGGGTCACCAACGGATCGATCGCCGACGTCTATCTGGTGATGGCGCGGACCGCCGACGTGCCGGAGGCTCCCCATCGGGGGATCAGCGCCTTCCTCGTCGATCGCAACACTCCCGGTGTCACCGTCGGCAAGCTCGAAGACAAGATGGGTATCCGCGCCTCCGACACCGCGGAGGTGCGCTTCGCAGCCTGTCGGGTTCCCGCCTCCTCGCTGCTCGGGAAGGAAGGCGAAGGGTTCAAGATGGCGATGATGGCTTTGGACAACGGCCGCATCGGCGTCGGCTCACAGGCGGTGGGGATCGCGCAGGGCGCGTTCGAGGCCGCGGTGAAGTACGCGAACGAACGCGAGCAGTTCGGCAAGAAGCTCATCGAGCACCAGGCGGTGGCCTTCATGATCGCCGACATGGATACGCAGATCGCGGCGGCCCGCAACCTCGTCCGACATGCGGCCAGCCTCAAGGATGCGGGCCAATCCTTCATCCAGGCCGCGGCCATGGCCAAGCTCTACGCATCGCAGGCTGCGACTCGGGTCGCCCATTCCGCCGTCCAGGTGCACGGTGGCTATGGGTTCGTCAAGGAGG
>JAGQHR010000701.1 GCA_020431745.1 Candidatus Eiseniibacteriota bacterium | reverse complement strand
CTGCTACACGGGTCAGACCTCGTCGCAGGTGGTCGCCTATCTGAATGCGTTGGGCTACGACGCGTATTCGCTGCTCTACGGGGTGAACGGGATGTGTCACAGCAACGCCGCGGTGTGCACGGCCCCGTACCACCAGGCCTCGACGAACTATCCGGTCGTGACGAACTGACGCGGCAGGGCTTGCGCGACGATCCTCCGGTCGGCGTCGGGTGATGCCGACCGGAACGACGTCCGGGTCACTGCTGCTTCGTCATCGCCTGGACCAGTCGTTCGACGACACCCCCCTCCTTGGGCAGGAGGTCGGAGTCGGGCAGACGCGGCACCAGGCGCGCCCACCTCTCATCCTGCGCGTACGCACGCTGCACGTACGGAATCGCCTCGTCGACGCGTCCGGCGTCAGCGAGGGTGATTCCGACCCAGAAGGCCGCCTCTCCGTTCGTGGCTGCATCCGGGACCAGCGTGGTGGCCGCGTGATACGCCTCGAGCGCCTTGTCGAGGTCGTCCTTCGTCACCCACTCGTCTCCCTCGTTGAGCTTGAGATAGGCGCGCTGGAGAGTGACGAGCCGGCGCAGCTCCTGCACCGGATTCGGATCGTCCTCCACCCGGAGATCGAAGATACGGTCGACCCACGGCTTGCCGGTCGACTCGGCGGCCACGACCACGATTGCCGCGGACTGCTTGCCCCGAATGTCGCCGCCCTCGGCCTGCGCCGCTTCGAGCGCGGCCAGGAGTCGCTCTGCGAGGTCGCCCTCGGTGCCCTCGTACGCCTTGGCCATGGCGCCCCAGACCGTGGGTTGGTCCATGAGATTGGCTTCCGTCGAGTACTGCTCTCCTACGTGATGGCCGGCGGCGAAGATGCAGCGACCGCCGGTATGGGCTGCGATCCGTCCCTGGGCATCGATCATCGCGACCTGGCGGACGGCGGAGTCGGCATCGGTGGAAACGAGCGCGCGGAGCGCCTCGGGAGCGGATCGTCCGGCGCGCATGAGCTGGAGACCGAGCGGCCCGTAGGTCGGATCGACGAAGGACTGGGTCGCGACCGCTCCCACCCCCGCTTCGGCCCAGGGAACGATCGGACCGACCGAGAACCAGTGCGACTGCACGGCCACGCCCATCTGTCCCGTTTCGGGATCCCGCGCCACGATGGAATACGTCGCGACCGGACGCCGGTCCGTGATCGCTCCGCTCGTTGGGAGCGAGTCAGCACGGCCGATCGCGACGGACGCGTCGTCGCCGCCGATCGCGGCGGAAGTCGAGGTGGCCGCATCGGTGACGGTCTCGGCGCGCGCGGAAGGCAGCGCTCCGGCTAGCAATGTTGCGATCAGGGCCGGCGCGAACAGGAACGAGCGTGTCTTCATGGTCGAGGTTCCCTCCTTGGCGTGACGATTCGGGTTCCACCTCGGCCTGCGATGCACGGTCGGGTGGAAGCGCCGCCGAGGATACGCCTCCCTCAGACCGCGCGCATCTCCGACTCCGTCGGCCGGAAGTGGTAGCATCCGCGGGGCGCGGATCCGGGCGGTTGGGATGAGCAGGACGTCTGCTGATCGTGGCCCGCGGAGCGTGGATCGATCGCCACCAGCGGTGCGAATCCCAACTCGTCAAATCCGACTTTCCGGGAGGCGGAGAATTGGTCCCCCTCAGTGCGGCCACGCGCGATCGACTGGACGTTCTCTTCGAGGGCGCGGAACGGGCCGAAGCAGAGCAGATCCTCCTCTACGAGTGCGTCGGGGAGCGGAACGGCACCGAAGACCGGACCCCGGAATCGCTCGAACGGCTTCGATTCGCCGTGCTCAAGGTGAGCGATGGAGATCTGGACGAGCTGAAACGGGCGATCGCCTGGTCCCGGGTCGATTTCAGGGACGTGCTGGTGTGGGCCGGATTCCACCGGGATCCGCGGGATCACTCGGACTGGTTTCCGGAATCGGACGGGTAGCCCCGGCTGCCAACGCAGTAGCCATGGGCATCTCCAGCACCGCAGCAATCGCTTCGTGAGTAGTTCGGGCCAAGACCGCGGCGATCCGTACGGCCATGAAAGCAGGACGCGATGGCATTCATTCCGTATCTCCCCGACGAGGCGATCCCGGACCGGGACCGTGTGCCGGATCGCGACCACATCATCCGGATCCACGGCGTGCACAGTCGCGTCATGCGCCAGCATTACGAGCTCTACGTCGAGCTGATGCGCGGGCCCGGCCCGCTCACGCGCATCCAACGCGAGATGATCGGGGTCGCTGTTTCCGCGGCCAACCGATGCCACTACTGACTGCGCCACCACGGAGCGGGGCTCCGTGAGCTGCTCGAACGCGACGGACATCCCGGGGACATCGCGCCGCTCTTGTCGGTGCTCTCGAATGCGACCTGGGACGGGGCATCCGGGATCGCGATTCTGGGAGAGGCCGAGCGAGCGATGTTGGACTATGCGCTGCGGCTCACGGTGGATCCGGCGGGCATCGATCGGGACGCGATCGATCGGCTGCGCGCCGTCGGGTTCGACGATCGCGCGATCCACGACATCTGCGCCGTCACGGCCTACTTCGCCTTCGTGAATCGGATCGCCGACGGGCTCGGCGTCGAGCTGGAGGACCCGGCTTCTTCGTGAGGGTGGGCACGGCGCCGTGCACGCTCCCGCGTCGTCGATGCTCAGGCGTCTGTGTTC
>JAGQHR010000700.1 GCA_020431745.1 Candidatus Eiseniibacteriota bacterium | reverse complement strand
TGGAATAGTCGGCAAACCCGGCGAAGGACGTCCGAACGCGTCCCGTGCACTTGATGCCTTTGCCGTCCAAGTAGTCGAGGATCGCGTCGATCGCCTTGCCGCCTTCTCCGTGGAGCATCGGATTCGTGACTGCGTCGATGTCGATCGCCCGCCCCAGAGCGTGGTTGCTGAGCGACGTCGTTCCCGCGATCACGCGCGGGACGAATCCACCCAGATGCGGCTGTTTGAGCGCGTTCCGCACCTCGTCATAGGCGCCCTTCTCGCGCAACCAGACCTCCACGCGATTCAGACGCTCGGCCAGATCGGGATGCCCCCCCAGCCACACGGTCTTGCCGAGGAACTCCAGCTTGGGACGCACCTCGTTGATCGGCGCGATCGGATCGTCCGGGCTCTCTTTGCGATAGCCGGGGCGCAGGGTCTGGTAGTAGCGCCAGGGAGGACTCACCTTGAATTCCTTCGACATCCCCTCGAAGGCCGGTTTCAAATCGGAAGCGATGCGCTCGTACTCGTAGCGGCACAGGCGATCGTAGATCTGCAGGAGCGTGCCCAGCGCATCGTGAAACGGCAGGGACAGGGGATCCTGCTCCGGCTCGCCCTCCTCGGGGTAGTAATAGTCGTAGAACGGCGAGTCCATGCCGGCGAGATCGGGATGCAGCATCGGCTCGCGCTCGAGCGCCGCCTGCAGCTTCTCTTCCCGGCTCTCCCGCAGATGTGTGCTCGTGACCACGCCGGTAATGATGTCGCTCCAGAGGTCCGGCTTCTTGTTGAGCGTTCGCGCCTCGTCGACCGTGATCCCGAGCGGCCGCAGCTCCGGGAACTTGGCGAGCAGGGCATCCGGGGCCGGGCCGTTCCCGGCGGGGTTGGTCGGGCCCGGCACGCGGGCGGTGCCGCGTCCGGCTCCCGTCGTGGCGGTGCGAGTCTGGCTGCTGGTCGGTCGTCCCATCGTGTGCGCCTCCAAGGTTGTGCCAGGCCCTGGCACCTCGCCGGGCGCATCGGTCCGCGACGAGGTCGATCGTACACCGTTCCGGATTGTACCGAGCCGCGACCGCGGGGCAAAGCACCCGTGCTACTCTCTCGCGGGATCGAGAAGCAGGATCCGCCCCGGCATCGACCTGAGCGATGCTCGCAACTCATCGCGACCGTGGAGAAACCGACTTGGCGCGTGCGGCGAAAGCGATCGGAGATTGGCCTCTGGCCGGAGGCCTCGTCCTCCTGGCCTGGATTCACCGGCTTTTCTTCCTGTTCTCGAACCTCGACCACACCTGGCCTTTCACCGTCTTCTACGAAGGCGACTCCGAGACCTTCTACGACTATGCCCGCGCGATTCTCAACGGGTCCGTCTACGACGGTGGCGTCCCGTTCCATCCGCCCGCCTTCCCCTATTTCCTGTCGATGGTGCATACGCTGATCGGCGCGGGGCCCGGCGTCGAGCAGGTCCCCTACGTCCCGCTCAAGATCGTGATGGCGTTCGTCGGAAGCCTACCCATCGGGCTGGCGTATCTGATCGCACGCCCCTACCTCGGACGCGGTGCCGCCTTCACCGGCGCGATGCTGGGGGTGTACAGCTTCGGGCTCTGTATCATCTCGGTCGCCCCGGTCAGCGAGTCTCTCTATATGAACCTGCTCCTGGGGGCGCTGCTCGTTTGGACACGCAAGATGGCGCATCCGCTTTCCGTCGCTTCCGGCGCGATGCGGCCGGGATGGAGCTTCCTGCTGGGCGCCCTTCTCGGACTGCTGTGCCTGACCCGGGCCGAGGGAGTACTCGTCGCGTTGCTCCTCTTGCTCGTCGGGCTCGGTACGTCGTGGCGGCTCCATGCCGCGGGAGCTCCGACGGGTGCAAAGCAGGACGCCGGGCACGGATCGAAACCTCGTTCCGTCACGCCACGCACGACCGCATGGCTCCGTCCCTGGCTGTTCGCCGGCGCCGCGATGGTGCTGGTGATTCTTCCGTGGACGATCCGCAACGCGGTTCGCCTCCACGCGGTGAACGCCGGTCTCGCCAACCAACTGGCGCACCCTCTTCCCGAGCTCGTCCCGATCACCGCCTACGGGCCGCTCAACTTCGCGCTCGCGAACAACGCGCTGGCGGACGGCACCTTCTCTCGCGACATCCTCACGTCGCAGGCGCACTCGGCGACGCTCGACATCCGCGACCCCCAGCATCTGGAGTACTTCCTCCACGGATATCGGATCGGCGGGCAGTTCATCGCCGAGCACCCCGGAGCATTCGTCCGTCTCGTCTTCCGGCGCTGGGGGCTCTTCTTCGGCTCGCTCCGTCTCGGGTGGACACAGTGGGACATCCCCGGCGGACTCGACGGCGTGCGTCGTCCCGTCGATCTCTTCGTGCCCAGCTCCGGGATCGCGATCTGGATCCATCTGCTGCTGATGCTCGGCGGGTGCGCTTTCCTGCTGCGCGATTCGGACGGGCGCCGGTGGCTTCTGATCGTCGGACTTCTGACCGGTGCGGGAATGGTCACGACCGGCCTCTTCTTTGGTTACGCGCGGCTGGGGGTCATTCTCTTTCCACTGTGGTTCATGCTCTCGGGACGTGCGCTGGCCGGACTCGTGGACACGATCGCGAAGCGGTCATCGGCCGACGGAGATGAGAACGCGACTCTCAAGACAGGGGCCGACGATCGGGCCGGCGCCCGTCGAACCGCGCCGAGAT
>JAGQHR010000699.1 GCA_020431745.1 Candidatus Eiseniibacteriota bacterium | reverse complement strand
ATCACAACTGTCTCTATCTGGGGCGGGGCTACAACTTCCCCGTCGCGCTCGAGGGCGCGCTCAAGATGAAGGAGATTTCCTACATCCACGCCGAGGGCTATCCCGCGGCCGAAATGAAGCACGGCCCGATCGCGCTCATCGACGAGAACATGCCGGTCGTGTTCATCTGCACCCGGGACGGCGCGTACGAGAAGATCAAGAGCAACATGGCGGAGGTCAAGGCGCGGCACGGACGTATCATTGCCGTCGCGACCGAGGGCGATGCCGAGATCGAGCGATTGGCGGACGCCGTCGTGCGGATTCCGCAGACGGTGGACGCGCTCATCCCGCTGCTCTCCGTCGTGCCCCTACAGCTGCTGGCCTATCACGTGGCGGTGGCGCGGGGCTGTAACGTCGACCAACCGCGGAACCTTGCCAAGAGCGTGACGGTGGAGTGACCCGTTCATGAACGAAGCGAAGCGCATTGCGACGAAGAGCGCCCCGGAGGCGATCGGTCCCTACTCCCAGGCCCTTGCCGATCCGATCTCCGGTTTCCTCTTCTGCTCGGGACAGATCGGACTCGACCCCGCGACGGGATCACTCGTGGAGGGGGGCGTCGAGTCCGAGTTCCGTCGGGTCCTCGAGAATGTCCGGGCGGTGCTCGATGCGGGGGGCTGCCAACCTGCCGACGTGCTCAAGACCACGCTCTTTCTCGTCGATATGAGTGACTTCGCCCGGGTCAACGCGATCTACGGGGAGTTCTTCGACGAGCCTTTCCCGGCCCGCTCGACGGTTGCCGTCGCCGCGTTACCCAAAGGGGCGCGAGTAGAGCTGGAGGTAACGGCCCGTCGGCGGTGAGAGGACTGTGGAAGGCTGCAAGTGGCGATCCGCCCGAGCATTGACAGCTTTGCGGATGCCCCGTTAGCCTCCCAGAACGAATGCCGGATCGGAATGCGGGAGCGCATGGGTCCTGGTGGGCTCCGAGGACTTCAAATCCTTTGTCGGGCACTCGCGTGTCCGGGGTGGGTTCGATTCCCACACGTTCCCGCCAAACCTACCGAAGGGCGCTGGGGCCGCTGGCTCTTGGCGCCTTGCTGTTGTGGGGCGGGTTTGGCTCCGGGTCCGGTACGGCATTCGGTTCGCAGGACGTTCCCGAGGCGGCACGAGGGGGCCAAGAGAGCGCGCCGAGCGCTGCGTCGGGGGATGCTCTCCTCTCGGCCGGCACCGCGTCGGGAGATGCTCCGCTCACGGCCGGCACCTCGGCGGGGGATGAGCCGTCGGAGGAACTTCCGGCGGCTGCGGCTTCGGACAGCTTGCAATCCGTCCCGGGCGCAGACAGTCTGGCCCAGGGTCTACCGGCACGTTCGCCGGAATCCGCGCCTGATCCCGATACCGTTGCGCGCGAGATCGGCGGGGGCAGGGCTCCGACTCCGGCACCGCTGGCAGACGCGGAGGAGCAGACTCCACCCTGGTGGCGACGGCCGACGGCAATCATGTTCCGGTCGGTAGCGTTCCCCGGGTGGGGCCAACTGGCCAATCACAAGTATGCGAAGTCGGCGCTGGTCTTCGGAGCCGAGGGATACCTGATCTATCGCGCGGTGCACGCGGGGGTGCGGGAGCACGACGCCCGGGAGTCGGCCAAGCAGGAGTCGGACCGGGAGGACTCCTGGCTGGCGCTGGCGGACAAGTACAACGGCGAGCGGCGGGACTACACGTGGTGGACCGTCTTCGCGGTCATTCTGAGCATGGGGGACGCCTACGTGGACGCGGCCCTCGGTGATTTCGAGGTGGAGTTCGAACCGGAGCCGGACGGGACCGCGGTGCGGGCCGGGCTCCGCTTCCAGTGGGACCAATGAAGACCATCGACGCGAAGCACATCCGCAACTTCTGCATCATCGCGCACATCGACCACGGCAAGTCGACGCTGGCCGATCGCTTTCTCGAGTTCTGCGGGACGCTCTCGGCCAAGCAGATGAAGAACCAGGTCCTGGACGACATGGACCTCGAGCGGGAGCGCGGGATCACGATCAAGGCGCACGCGATCGCGCTCGATTATCTCGCTCCCGACGGGCACACCTATCGTTTCCATCTCATCGACACGCCGGGTCACGTGGATTTCACCTACGAGGTGAGTCGTTCTCTGAGCGCCTGCGAAGGCTGTCTGCTGCTGGTCGACGCAAGCCAGGGCGTGGAGGCGCAGACCCTCTCCAACCTCTACATGGCGCTGGAGGCCGGACTCGAGATCATCCCCGTCATCAACAAGATCGACATGCCGGCTGCCCGCGTGGAGGACGTCAGGGCGCAGATCCACGGGCTCATCGGTTCGACCGAGGACGAAGTGCTGCTTGCCTCGGCCAAGGAGGGACGCGGGGTTCCGGAGATCCTCCAGGCCGTGGTCCAACGGGTCCCGGCGCCTCCGGGTGATACCGAAGCGCCGCTGCGGGCCCTCATCTTCGACTCGGAGTTCGATCGGTACCGGGGCGTGGTCGCCCACATCCGCGTCGTGGAAGGAAAGGTGCGCGCCGGGGACAAGATCCGCCTCCTCTCGACGAAGCGGACCTACGAGGTCACGGAGGTGGGAAACTTTCGACTGGAGATGGTCGCGCGGTCCCATCTGGAGGCCGGCGAGGTCGGCTATCTCCTCGCGAGCATGAAGGAAGTGGCCGATGCCAAGGTGGGTGACACCATCACCACGACCG
>JAGQHR010000698.1 GCA_020431745.1 Candidatus Eiseniibacteriota bacterium | reverse complement strand
GGATATCCCTCGGCAAGCGCCAGCGTCCCGTCCGCCTGCGGCACCCGCAGACCGTGATCCGCGTTCTGGACGTGGAGGACCGTGAGGTCCCGATTCCCGCTCTTGCGGAACCCGTCGCGCATGGCCGCTTCGCTTCGATCGATCGGGACGACAGTGTCCTTCTCGCCGAACACGGCCAACATCGGAACCCGCACGCTCGCCAGCACCGGGGCCGGCTCGAAGCTGGAGTGCTCCACGAAGGACGTCATGCGCGGGTGCGCGAGGATCCGTTCCCGCTCCATCATCGGCGGTCCGTTGTAGGCCTTTTCGAACCAGGGTTGGTCGGCCACCGCATCCCACTCCCGTTGCGCGAGATCCTGCCCTTCGCCCGTGACCAGGTAGGTCCAGACCGCACGAACGGTGCGCCCGAAGGATAGCGTCTGCGCTTCTGTCGCACCCGAGGCCCGGCACTGATTGGTCTTGTCGAAGATGTTCTGCTCCAGCGGGGAGACTCCGGATCCGGAGATGGCGACCACGAACGCGACGCGGGGGCTTCGGCTGGCTGCGAGCGGTCCGACCCATCCGCCCTGGCTCCATCCGAGCACGCCCACGGAGCTCGGAATGACGTCCGGACGGGCCGCGACCTCCTCGACCCAGCCGACCAGGTCGTTTGCCGGGATGTCGAGGTCGGGAGCTTCAACGTACGTCCCTTGGGATTCACCGCACCCACGCTTGTCGAAGACGAGGACCGCGACACCCCGGCTGCGGAACGCTTCCATCCAGTTCCGGTAGCCCTGCATCGTGCGCACGCCCGGTTCGGAGCCATGCGTGAAGACGACGGCCGGCCACGGCCCTGGAGTCGCCGGCGTATGCCACGTGCCGGCGAGCACGACCCCATCGGCCGACGTGACGGAGAGGTCGATCTCCGCGCCCCATGCCGACTGCGCCAAGAAAACCGATGCCACCTGCGCCACGAAAACCGATGCCGCCGCTCCGGCCAGTACGAGTCGGGTACCTGTCCGCATCAGATGATGAACCTCCGTCGCGTCCCGGCGAATCTCTGCCGGTTGGTCGACGGAGCACGCGGGCCAAGCGTTCAAGCGGCGGTGACCCGTGCTGGTCGTTCCTTGCTGTCCTTCGCGGATTGCCGGGTACGGAGACTCCGCCCTCAGGGAGTTCTCGCGCCGGGCCGTGTGTCGCTGGCTCCGAGCCTCCACTTGATCGCTCCCCAGGACGACGCTTGCACGGGCGTTGCGTCGCAACCGACCGGCCAGGCGCCGATGAGTCCACAATCGGGGCTCTGGGCCGGTGCGCACGGGGAACTCGACGCGATGTAGAGGTTGCCGGTCGCCGGGTCACAGAACAGCGGATCGTCCGAGATGTTGCCGTTGCGTCCGCTGTCGTTGGCGATGCACCCCACCCAGTCGCCGCCGGTGTTGCCGAAGATGTCGGTGCAGGTGATGTCGACGTCCGTTTCGATGCACGCGACAGGGACGCCGATCCCGAACGCGATCACGGTGCGGGAGACCGAGAGATCGGTATTCCCCGGGGGACCTGGACCGACGGCAAAGATGGCGTCCGGGGCGTTGGCGTGGAAAGTGCACGCGTCGATCACGAACTCGCCCTCTTGGACGACGACGGCTCCTCCTCCGTGGTCGCCGATGTTCGCAATGAACGTGCACCCTGCGATGCGGGCCGTTCCGTTCAGGCAAACTACGCCGCCGCCGACGTTGGCGCTGCGATTGTCGACGAACTCGCAGCTTTGGAGATCGAGATCACCGGAGATCTGAAAGACCCCGCCTCCGAACTCGGCGTGGCCCGTGTCGAAGCGACACTCGACGATCCGGAGCGATCCTCCATCGGCATAGATCGCGCCGCCGTATCCGTCTGGCCCCGGCGCCTCGCCACCGCGGAAGGTCACGTTCGCGACCTCGCACTGGCTCGTCGGTGCCTGCGAGATCGTGAGCGCGCGATGGGGCTCGACGGCGCTTCCCTCGCAGTCGACGAGGCAGCTCCCGGGGTCTCCCGACTGTGACGCGATCGAGAGGGATTTGCCCTGCAGATCGACATCTCGGTTGCCGTCACCGCGAAACGTTCCGTCGGTAAGCAGGATGACGTCGCCGTCGACGGCACCGGTGACGGCCCCTTGGATCGTGGGAAAGTCCCCCGATCCATCGGGTCGCACGATCCAGGTAGCGGCCGTGGCGACGGATCCGGTGGCCAAGGATGCCAGGACCGTCGCGACCGATCCGGCGATCATCGATCGGGATCTGGAAAGGAGCTGGTAGCGAGACATGCGGTCACCTCCTACCTACGCTGTTCTTCGGCCAACGGCGCGATGCGGGCTCCCGGGCGGGATCGCGGCCATCGTTTCGAGACGGCGGGCAATCGCTTCGGAACGACGGCCATGCCCTTTGAGACGGCGGGCATCGCTTCAGAACCACGGGCATCGCTTCGAAACCACGGCATCGCGTCAGATCGCGGGCATCGCTTCACGATCGCGGCGGTCCGTCTGCGCCCGTGCGGAGAATCACTCCCGCTCCGGGATTAGATTTTACAACATCGCGAGCGCCGGGGCATGACTTTGGCCAGCCTCCGGGAGGGCCAGGACGGTTCACAATCGACTTGCCGAGCCCTCAGATCGAGAACCAGCGGGAGAATTCCAGCGCGATGCTGCGATGGGTGAGGTCCAACCGCCAAGGCGACT
>JAGQHR010000697.1 GCA_020431745.1 Candidatus Eiseniibacteriota bacterium | reverse complement strand
TCCGATCCTCCTCGAGCTGGGGGACCTCCTCGTGGCGGACGGAAGGCCCGACGAGGCCCGATCGTTCTACGCGCGGGCAGCCACGAGCATGCCTTCGCTCGCGGAGTCCGAGGCGGCCCTCGCCCTGTCACTCCAGGAGCAAGGGAAGCTCGGGGACGCACGCCTCCACTTCGACCGAGCCGTGCGGATCGATCCGAGCTCGGTGCAAGCGGCCTATCAGCGCGCCAATTCCTTCGCCCGGACGGACGACTGGGATCGGGCCGCCGACGGCTACCGGCGTGTGCTCGAGCTGGACCCGTCGATGGCCGACGCCCACAACAATCTCGGTTGGGTGCTCTCTCGTACCGGAGACACCGGGTCCGCGATCACGGAATGGGAACGGGCTCTCGCCCTGCGGCCGGGGTGGACCGTGCCCGCGCGCAACCTCGCCTGGTCGCTCGCGACGGACGCGGACCCGGCGTGGCGCGATCCGCAGCGCGCCGCTTCGCTGATGGAGGATGCGCTTCGCTCCACTCCACAGGATCCGCAGCTCTTGGAAGCGCTGGCGGCCGCACAGGGCTCGCTCGGAGACTTCGCGGCTGCACGGACGACGGTCCGAGCGGCCATCGCGGCTGCCGACGCGCGCGGGGACCCATCGACCGTGGCTCGACTGCGACAGCAGGAGGCCCGCTACCGCGACGGTCGAAACGTAATCCAAACCTCCATCGAGCAATGAGACCGACGTCCCGCGGGAAGCCGGGCAACCGGATCTCGGCCGTTCCGGAAGATCGCTCGCCGCGGTTCTGCATGGTATCCGTGCCACCCCTCCGCTATGGTGCTGCGGAGCGATCCGGACCGACGCACGGCAGAGACGGGACCATCGCGAGACCATGGCGCGCTTCCTCAATCGACTGAAGTTTCAGCTCGAAACCTATCTCGTCCGCGGAGCCCACTTCCAGCTCCTCGCGGTCGCGGGAATGATCGGGATCATCTCGGTCGCCGCGGGCCTTCTCGCCTGGATCAGCGCGCCGGTCGGCGAAGGCAAGGACGAGTCGATCTGGTGGGCCTTCCTCCGACTGACCGATCCCGGATACCTCGGCGACGATGTCGGGCTCGCACGCCGCGTCATCTCGACCGGGCTGACGGTCCTGGGGTACGTCCTCTTCATGGGATCTCTGGTCGCGATTCTCACGCAGTGGTTGAACCGCACCCTCAAGCAGCTCGAAGAAGGCTACATCCTCGTCGTCCGCCGCAACCATCTGCTGATTCTCGGATGGTCCACCAGCACCGGGATCGTCGTGGCGGACCTGCTGCGCTCGCAGGGTCGGGTCCGGCGCTTCCTGCGACGCCAGGGCAGCCGCAGCCTGCACATCGTGATCCTCGCCGAGCGCGTCGGCTCCTCGCTCGTGCAGGAGCTGAAGGAGCGCACGGACGAGTACTGGAATCCGCGGCAGATCACGCTGCGGTCCGGCTCCGCGCTCCGGCGCGACCACTTGGAACGAGTCGACTACACCAACGCAGCGGCCATCCTCGTGCCAGCGGGGCCATCGGCCGGCGATCGCCCGGAGGCGGTCGACACCCATACGATCAAAGCGCTGCTGTCGATGAATCAGGACCAGACCCGACGGCGCACCCGTCTTCCGCTGGTGGTCGCCGAGCTGTTGGACGCGCGCAAGCTGGAGGTCGCGCGGCGCGCCTATCGCGGTCCGATCGAGGTGCTGGCGGGAGATGCGATCGTCAGTCGCCTGCTCGCCCAGAACGTGCGCCATCCCGGCTTGTCACGGGCCTACACGGAGATTCTGACCCACGGGGACGGCAACGAGCTGTACGTGCGTGAGCTTCCGGAGCTCACCGGCGCGACGTTCGAGGAGATGGCCGCCCGGTTCGGAAGCGCCATCCTGATGGGCGTAGTCCGGGAATCCGAGCATGGGTTTCAGCCGCTCCTCAATCCGGCGCCGGGTCTCCGTCTGGAACGAAACGATCGCCTGGTCTTCCTCGCGCGTGATTACTCCGACACCGAGCCGGACCGGGGATCGACCCGCGCCGCCGTCCCCCGCAAGGCCTGCGCCAACCGTGCCCGGGCGGCCGGTCTCAAACGCCGCATCCTCATCTTGGGTTGGAGCCACCGGGCGCCCGCGCTGCTCTCCGAGTTCGCGAGCTATCGGGAGGACACGTTCGAGATCACCGTCGTCTCGAGCATTCCGATCCCGACCCGCAAGAAGGCGCTCGCCCGCTATGAGATCGACCCTGAGCAGTGCCGGATCACCTTGCTCGAGGCGGACTACACCGTTCCCGTCGAGCTGTCCGCGATCGGATTGGAGGGTTTCGACCATATTCTCATCCTCGGCAGCGATTGGCTTCGCTCGGGTGAGGAATCGGACGCGCGCACGATCGTGGGGTGCCTGCTCTTGGAGCAGCTCCTCAAGGATCCGGCGACCCGGCCGAAGATCGTGATCGAGCTACTGGACCCGGAGAACGCAGGGCTCCTGGGAACGGGACTGGGCGAGGTTCTGATCAGTCCGGTCATTCTCAGCCATATGCTCGCGCAGGTGACGTTGCGGCGGGAGCTGAACTCGGTCTTCGCGGAGCTCTTCACTGCCGGTGGCGCCGAGATCACCTTCGAGTCCCTCACCGATTATCCCCTTCCTTCCGAGACGACGACGTTCGAAGATCTGGAAGGTCTGGCGCACGGCCGCGGGGAGATCGCGCTGGGACTCT
>JAGQHR010000006.1 GCA_020431745.1 Candidatus Eiseniibacteriota bacterium | reverse complement strand
ACCATTGCGGCCGGATCGGAGACGTCGAGGATGCGTACGCCATCGTCTCCACCGCCCACGTAGAGGAAGCTCCCCACCAGCAGGAGATCCCAGTTCAGGAGTCCCAGCCGGAACGAGTCGAGAACGACCGGGTTCGCGGGATCGGAGACGTCGATGCTATAGAGCGTGTCCTGCTCGTTGGCCACTCCATCGATGACGTAGAGAATCCCGTTCTCGACCGCGACGCGCCAGGCCGAGGCTCCGTCGAAGACGCCGATCTCGGTGGGATCGGTCGGATCGGACACGTCGAGGATCCGCACTCCGCCGGTCCAGTCGGCGACGTAGAGGACATTCCCTGCCAGCGCCGCGTCCCGGGTTTCCCCGAAGGAGGGGCTCTCGCCGATCCGCTCGGGAGCTTCCAGGTTCTCCAGGTCGAGCGTGAACGTGCCGTCCAGACTGTGCGAGAGATAGGCGACGTCGCCGCTGACGATCGTGTCCCAAGTCACGGCGAGGGAAGGGAAGGTTCCCACGAGTACCGGAGCCTGCGGGTCGATCGCGCCGGCCGCAGTGGGGGCCGTCTGGTAGATGCGGAGTCCGTCCGAACCGGCCGCCACATAGACGTATCCGTCCGCCAGGGCGAGCCGGTAGTCGTAGAGGTCCGGTCCCGCGGATCCCACGAGAACGGGATCGTTGTAGGTGCGGGTGTCCCAGACGTGCAGTCCGGTGGAGTTCGTGAAGTAGATGAATCCGTCTTCTTCGACGATGTCTCCGATGCCGCCCACGAAGGTTTCGCTCCAGAACGGAAGCCGCGGGTCGAGGAGATCGATGATGTAGAGGTAGCCGGCATATCCGACGTAGGAGACCTCGGGCGTTCCGGCCACCGCGACCGGGCCCTGTGTGAAGTGCTTGTCGCCGGCCGAGTACAACGTGCCGGTGCCGTCGAGGTAGAGTCGAACCCAGTTTTGCGCCCCGGTCGTGTGGATCGTGTCGTCCTCGGGAGATAGATAGATGTCCCGCGCGGGATTGCCCATCGTCCCGTTGAAGCCGACCTGGACCGGGTGGGTGGGATCGCTGACGTCGAGCGCATGGACGTACCCCCACTCGCACTCGACCACGCAGAAGTGTCCGTGAACCACCACGGTGCCCACCGGCGTGTCGTATCCGAAGTACGTTACCTCCACGTGCGAGAGCCGCACCGGGGCCGTGGGCTCCGCCAAGTCCCAAATCTCGAGCCCTCCTTCTCCGCATGCGAGATAGAGCCGCTGCGTGGCCTCGTCATACGCTGCGTCCAGCACCAGACCGTAGGTCCGAATCTCGTCGTAGAGGAGGCTCGGCGCGGTTACGTCACTGCCGTCGAGAACGAGGACGGCGCCGCCCGAGCCGAGAAAGATGAGCTTGCGTACCGGGTCGACGGCGACGGCCAGAGCGGGGCCGTACGGGTAGGCTCCGACACGCTCGATCGCAGCGGCTGCGGACGATCCGGGCGGCTGCGCAAAACCGCCGGCAGCGGCGGCGCGAGTGGCAGCCGTGCTCCAACCGATGGTCGTGACGAAGATGAGACCCAGTATCAGGGCGAGGGGACTCCGACTGCCGTTCATGGTGCCGACCTCCTTCCGTCGAGCGAGCATGACCCGGCACTTGCAAGGTTACCTTCTCGAATCCGGCCGTGACCGATTGCTGCGCTCGGTTTCGGAAAACGCGTGGCCGGCACGGTCGGTCAAGCGGAGGCGATCGTTCCCTCACCGGCGTCGGCCCGGGCGCTCGGGCTTGGCGCGACCGGTGTCTCCCAGGTACGATGGTCCGTGCCGCCGCGGTCGGGCGTCGGTCGAAAGCGAGATCCACGGGAGACGCTCGATGTCCTTGGCGCCCGGCACCCGTCTCGGTCCCTACGAAATCGACCATCTGCTCGGTGCGGGCGGCATGGGCGAGGTCTACCTCGCGGTCGACTCCCGACTCGGACGGCAGGTCGCGCTCAAAGTGCTCCCGCCCGCGCTCTCCGGCAATCCCGCGGCCAAGGCTCGGTTCGAGCGGGAAGCGCGCACCGTCTCCAGCCTCAATCACGCGCACATCTGCACCTTGCATGACATCGGAAGCGAGAACGGCGTCGACTTCCTCGTCATGGAGCTCCTCGAGGGATGGACGCTGGCCGAGGTCCTGCACCACGGGCCGCTCGCGTTTCCGTACGCCCTGGAGGTGGCCGCGCAGATCGCGGATGCGCTCGACTCCGCGCATCAGCACGGCCTGATCCATCGCGACCTCAAGCCCGGCAACGTGATGATCTCGGACGAGGGACAGGCCAAAGTGCTCGACTTCGGACTGGCGCGGGACGTGCGCGACGCGGAGCCGGGGACCTCGGCGGCCGGCGGGACCGGATCCGATGCGAACGCGCCGCGGTCGGGGCGGCGACCTCCCAGCATCTTGGGTCGGCCTTCGCCGGGATCGCGTCCACCGGTGCCGCGGTCCGGACCAGGATCGGGGACGTCCTCGCTTCCGCCCACGCAGCCACAGGACGTGACGGAGATGTTCCTGGCGACCGCGCTCGAGAGTCACGATCCCACGCTGTCCCTGGCGGCCACCCACGGGGGCCTGATTCTCGGGACGCCGGCGTACATGAGCCCCGAGCAGGCCCGGGGCGAGCCGACCGATCGTCGGACGGATGTCTGGGCGTTCGGTGTCGTCCTGTTCGAGATGCTCTCCGGTCATCGTCCCTTCGGAGCGACCAACACCGCCCAGATGCTGATGGAGCTGCAGAGCGTCGGTCCGGATTGGTCTCGCCTTCCCTCCCAGATTCCGGAGGCGATCACCCGCCTCTTGCACTTCTGCCTCGAACGCGACGCTCGACGACGGCGCAAGGATCTGGGCGATGTGCGTCTGGAGCTGCTGCACGAAGCCGCGGCGCTGGGTCGACGAAAGCGATCGGGCACGGGTTGGAGGTTGGGCGTCCAGGCACCACCTCGACATTTCCTGGAAGTGCTGGACGGAGCCCTGCTCACGCTGGCACGAGACGGGCGCACCGTCGCGTTCGTCGCGCACGAGAAGGGGTCGGGACGGATCTTCGTCCGCCGTTTCGACGCCTTCGAGACGCGGCCGCTTCCGGGAACGGAAGGGGCGATCGATCCGTTCTTCTCCCCTGACGGACAGTGGATCGGCTTCTTCGCCGGAGGCAAGCTGCGCAAGATCTCCGTCCGCGGGGGGGCGAACCAGGCGTTGTGCGAGGCGAGCTACACGCGCGGCGCGAGCTGGAGTCCGGACGGTACGTTCATCCTCTTCACGCCCGGGCCGACGACAGGATTGCATCGCGTTCCGACGAACGGCGGTCCGGCCGATCCGGTGACGCAGGTGATGCCGGAGCGGGGGGAACGCACCCACCGGTGGCCGGAAGTGCTGCCCGGCGGACAGTCCGCGATCTTCACGGTCGGAGGCGCCGCGAATCCCAGCAATTTCGAGGACGCGTCCATCGCCGTCGTCGACCTGGGCTCCGGAGAGCGCCGCACGCTCTACCAGGGTGCGTCCATGGCTCGCTACGCGGCATCGGGCCACCTGGTGCTCGCGGTCGGCAACACCCTGCACGCGGTGCCGTTCGATCTGCAGCGCCTGCAGATCACCGGAGAGCCGATTCCGGTGTTCGAGGGTGTGCGGACCGATCTCAGCAACGGATGCAGCGACTTCGCGGTCTCGGATAGCGGAGTTCTGGTCACGATCGGTGGCCGGCACGCACGCGATCAGCTGCGTCTCGTCTGGGTCGACCGCAGCGGACGTCTTGATCCGTTGTCGTTTCCATTGCGCGCCTGGAGATACCCGCGGATCGCACCCGACGGTGAGCGCGTAGCCCTCAACGTCGGCATCGGAAAGGGCAGCCAGGACGACGTCTGGACGCTCGACCTCGCGCGCGGGACGATGAACCGCCTCACCTTCAACGGTGGCTCGTTCACGCCCGTGTGGAGCCCGGACGGACGGCGGGTCGCCTATGGAATCGCGGTCGAAGGGCCGGAGCGTCTCGTTTCCCGAAACGCGGACGGAGGCGGTGACGAGGTTCCGGTAGTCACGCCCGGCGTGCCGCTCTTCGCGACGGACTGGACTCCGGACGGAAGCGCGGTGCTCTACACGCGGCTCTGGGGGTCCAAGCTCACGATCTGGCTCGCGCGACCGGGCGAGGAACCGGTCTCGCCGGGGGAGTCGCCGCTCCTGGGCTGGGGGGCGCGGTTTTCTCCCGATGGACGCTGGTTCGTCTATGCGTCGGAGACCTCCGGACGACCCGAGATCTACGTGCAGGCGTTCGAGGAGATCGGCTCGTCTCCGGGCGGTCGGTGGCAGATCTCGGAAGAAGGAGGGATCGAGCCGATCTGGTCCCCCGCCGGGGACGAGATCTTCTACCGGATCGGAGACCGGATGATGGCGGTCCCGGTCGGCACCACCCCGAGCTTCCGGGCGGAACGTCCCCGTGTGCTTTTCGAGGGGCTGCGCAACATGTCGCTGCCGCCGTTCCCCGTCTGCAACTACGACGTGTCCTCGGACGGGCAGCGGTTCCTCATGATCGAGGACATCAATCGCGAGTCCGCCCCGACAGCGATTCAGGTCGCCTTCGACTGGTTTGACGAGCTCGGTCCGGCCTGAGCCACATTGCGACCGCGGAATGCGGCGGCTTTGGTAGTCTCCCCGCGTGCCGCTCCGCGCCGGAGCGTGCCGGCGAAGGCAAAACCCGGAGACCGCCGTCTTGTCGAATCGGAAACCAGTCGATGATCGTTCCGCGGAGCTCCCGTCGTTCATCCCGCCGATGCTGGCGCGGTTGGGAGACGCCTTCGACTCCGACAAACACCTCTTCGAGTGGAAGTGGGACGGGTTCCGCGCGCTGATCTTTCGCGACGGGGACGGTCTGCGCGTGCGCAGCCGACGCGACAACGATCTCGCGCCCCGCTTTCCCGAGCTCGCGAGCCTGGCGGCGCTTCCGCCCGGCACCGTCGTCGACGGGGAGATCGTCGTCCTGGAGGATGGTCGGCCGAGCTTCGAGCGTGTGCTCCAGCGCGAGCGATCGCGCAGTCCCGAGCGCATCGGTGAGATGTCGCGGGTCTCGCCGGCATTCTTCGTCGTCTTCGATCTCCTGATCGAGGACTTCACCTCGCTGATGGACCGGCCGCTCGTGGAACGACGCGCGGCGTTGGAGGCGCTGCAGTCGCGGTGCGCCGACGCGAAGATGGTCTATTCGGAGGGAGTGGTCGGGGCGGGCCTCAAACTCTTCGAAGAGGCGGTCGCGCGGGAGTTCGAGGGCGTGGTCGCGAAGCGTCTGAACAGTGTCTATCTGCCAGGCCAGCGCACCGACGCCTGGACCAAGTTCAAGAAGGGGACGACCATTCTGTGCGTCATCCTCGGCTACCTGCCCGATGAGCAGGGAGATGTCCGGAGCCTCATCGTCGGCACCGATATCGGCGGCACGCTCACCTGCGTCGGGCGCGTCGGCAGCGGCCTCACCGAGCAGACGCGAAGGCTCCTGCGCAAGATGCTCTCCACCCGCCACCGGGAGACGCCGATCGTTCCCACCGATCTGGACGGGGTCTGGGTCGAGCCGGGTGTCTTCTGCAAGGTGAGCTACGTCGAGAAGACCGGCGCGGGGATGTTGCGCGCTCCGGTCTTCCGCGAGCTCGTCGTCGAGTGACGCGCTACTGTTCTGCTGCGAGGATGCCGAAGCGTGGACGGATTCCGAGATCGAGGATGACGACACGGTCCCAGAACGGAGAGTTGCCGACCAGCCCGTCCGTTGGGAACGGCCAGCTGGAGAACATGGTCGGGCTCTGCGCGATGTAGTAGACCATCGGCGTGTCCAGACGAATCGATCCGATCGACAATGGGCCGCGAGCGGGTGCGCCCACGATCGTGATCTCTTGCCCCCAGGAGCTTCCATCGACATTGCTCGGCGTGGCGATGGGATCTCTCAACCCGTCCCAGTCCTCGCGATCCATCACCAGATCGAATGCGCTGGAGCCGGTGTCGAAGAAGAGCGCCGGCGTGGTCGTGTCTCCGAGGCACAGGTAAGGGAACAGTTTCGCATCCCTAAGCGTCGCCGGAGTCCAGATCGTCTGCTGCCACAGCCAGAGGGGCACCGCGCCAGGCCGCAGCAGGGCGAACCGTTGATGCGGATAGTCGATGACGACGAACGAACCCACCAGCAGGTCCAACCCCAACGACCCGAGCCGATCATTCTTTGGCTCGATGTCCGGTCGGTTGCGGATCCAGACTGGTCCGAGGGCCATTTCGCCGATGTGCAGATCGGGGGCCTGGAAAGCTCCGTCGTGGGTGGGCCAACCCCGCTCGGCCGGGAGGTTTCCGTAGACCAGGGAAACGTCGAGCCCGGTGTCGAGTTGGAACCAGCCATCGATGCCGTCGAGGTGGACGGGCAGGACGATCGCGCCCCGATCAGAAACGCCTTCTGCCTTTGTCCACTCGAACTTTGCATACGGATTCCCGACGAACAGAGTGTCCAGCTTGTCCGAGAAGTCGGCTTCGGCGGTCGATGCGATCGCGGGGACGGACACGCCGAGCAGGAGCGCGGGGATGATGAGTGGAAGACCGTACATCGATCGTTCCTCCAAGCCGATCCGAGTCCTGTCAACTATCGGCGTTCTCATCGAGGCGACGGCGTGGGGCGGGTCTCGGTCAAGGTAGGGAATTCTAGTACGGGTGAGCGAAAGCAGGTCGCGGCTTCGAGTCCAACATCGGGCGGCGCACATGGGAAACGGGGGTCACGTCCGATCGCGCGCGGCGTGGATCAGCTCGCGTTCCCGTTCCTCGGACAGGAACCCCGAGGTTTCTCGATCACCCATCCACGCGCGTGTGTCCGCGATGGTTTGCCGCAAGTCGCGGAGCACCAGTCCGTGCTGTTGCGCGAGCGCGCTGCTCGCATACATGAGCGCACTCAGGAAGCCGCCTTCCGGACGGTAGAGAGGTAGGTCCCGAAACGTCAGACCCGCCTCGCGAATCAGACTCGCCGGAACCCAGACCGGCTGCCGCGTCCCGAGCATCGTGATGAGCTCGCGCCAGGTCACGCGCGGTCCCGCCAGATTGAACGTGCCGGCGAGCGACGACTCGCACACCTTGCGGAGAAAGTCCGCCACGTCCCGGACATCGATGAGCTGCACATGGTCGGTGCCGTCTCCGGGCGCCAGCGTCTCACGCTCCCGGCTTGCCTGCCGAACCCAATAGGCCAGGCGATCGCTGCCGTCGTACGGCCCCGCGACGACTTGCGGCCGAAGGATCGTGTGGTTCTCGGGGAACGCTTCCCGAACGATCCGCTCGCAAGTGACTTTGAGCGCGCCGTACGTCTCGAGAGTGATTTCGCTCACGTCCTCCGGGGCGGGCTCGAGAACGGGATGGGACTCCGTGAGAGGACCGGACGGCGGATTGCCGTACGTCGCCATCGCGCTGATGAACACGTAGTGTCCCAGGTTCCCGCGCAAGGCCTCGATGCTCGAGCGGACGTGCAGTGCGTGATACCCGCTGATGTCGATGCACATGTCCCAGGATCGGTCGCGCAGTCGAACGAGGCCGGCCGCGCCATCGTCGCGATCGGCTTGCAGGCGCTCGACCTCGTCCGGCAGGTCCGATTCGGTGCGCGCGCGGCTGGCGCTGGTCACGGTGTGTCCGTGTGCGAGCAAGGCCGCGACCGTGTGTCGTCCGATGAATCCGGTGCCGCCGAGAATGAGAATCTTCATGAACGGGCCTTTGTGAACGGCAATCAGGCTACCGGACCGTTGCCGGGCCCGGTGTACAGCTCGGTCGACAGATACTTCAGTCCGGAGTCGCAGATCAAGGTCACGACGGTCCCTCCGGGTCCGATCCGTTCGGCCACGCGAAGCGCGGCGATCACGTTCGCGCCGGACGAGGTGCCGCCGAAGATCGCCTCTTCCCGGGCGAGCCGGCGCGTCATCTCCATCGCCTCGGCCGTCGAGACGCGGAAGATCTCGTCGGCGAGACCGTCGCGCCACCGCGGCGGAACGAATCCCGGCCCGACCCCTTCGATCTTGTGTGCGCCGGCCGGCCCGCCGGAGAGGACCGCCGACTCGGACGGTTCTACGGCGACGATGCGGATGGTAGGGGCGAGCGCCCGCAACACGTCCGAAACCCCGGTGATGCACTGCGCCGTGCCGACCGACTGCACGAAGGCGTCGATCCGACCTTCGGTCTGTTCCCACACCTCCCGCGCGAGCGAGGCGTATCCGCCCGAGGCGTCGGGGTTGCGGAACTGATCGGCGAAGAACGCGCCCGGAGTGGCGCTGATCTCCGCCGCCCGGGCGATCATCCGTTGGATCAGTTCCTTGGTGGTCCGGCCGCCCTCGCTCTCCAGCTCGATGACTTCCGCTCCCAGGGCGCGCATGTGATCGCGCTTCTCTCTACTGAACGCGTCCGCGGTGATGATCGTGAGCGCGATGCCACGAGCAGCGCACACGAACGCCAGCGAGGTGCCCGTGCTGCCCCCCGTGTATTCGACGACGAATCCGGACGGTGTGAGCTTGCCCGAAGCCAAGGCTCCGTCGATGACCGCGACGGCCATCCGGTCTTTCATGCTGCCGGTCGGATTGTGGCTCTCGACCTTGACGAGCACGCGCGCGTGGCCATGCGGCACGACACGCCGCAGCTCGACGAGCGGCGTGTTGCCAACGGCGTGAAGAATGGCTGCTGCTGATCTCACCCGATACCCCTCAGGATGCGCGAAAGCGAAAACGGCTCGGGGCGGACGGCCCACCCGGGGATTGCGAATCTCCCTTACTTGCGTCTCCGCTGCCGACCAGCTTGGCAGGCGGTCGGACGCTGCGCCACCCCAGGACGGCCAATCGTGCGGGGTCCAGCATAGATCGGAATTCCTCCGGACGTCGATTGGCGGCGGATGCCCATGATTGCGGAAAGCTCGCGGTGCAGGATACGCTCCGCACGGACGCGCTCGAGCCGGGAGTGGGGGGCCGCTACGGCGAAAACCTCGGTCGGGCCTGCCGAGATGCCCAGTAGCGCCGCGATCCCTCAAAACATCGATCCATGGAGGTCCGTCATGATCGATCGCCCGACCGCCCGCGTTTCCGATGTCGTTCGTTCCCCTTTTTCCTCCACCGACTCGAGACGCGCGCTGCCGAATTGGGTCCGCTTCGTCCGAGTCGCCTGCGCGTCCCTCGTTCCGCTGCTCCTGATCGCTGGGGGTGCCACGGAGGTGGGCGCCGTCGACGTGCCGGTTTCGGCGTACTCGCGGAGCCTCGGGATCGATCCGATTCTGTTGTACGACCATGGCGACGCCTACCGCTTTCCCCAGCTCGCGGCCCGGGAATCACGGCTCGAGATCTTGCAGACCAACGCGAACCCGACGCTGGGCGCGAATCTGGCCTGGGAACACGCGAGCGTCCTCGTGGGGCTCGTTCAAGGGTACGACCTCAACCCGTCGGTCGGGGGTTCGGCGTTGCACGTCGGATGGGCCAGGCACGGGGAGGGGATCGCTGTTGGAGTTGGCGGAGCCGTGAAGCACTCGGATGTGCGCTCTCACAACAGCAGCGGCAATGCTTCGAACCTGTTGCGGAGCTACGAAACCGAGATGGAGGGAAGCGCGGGAATCAGTTTCCCATCGCTACGGCTGGACCTCGCGGGGACCGTCCTGTGGGACGACCGCGGCGTCACCCGCGCCGAGTTTACGAACAACCACATCGAGATCAGGCGTGAGATCGATCCGAAGCCGAGACCCGGGATCAATGCCCGCTGGCGTCACCCGTTCTCGACCACCTCCGAGCTCGTGCTGGCCGCTGGTTGGCAGGACAGAAAGCTGGAGTGGAACACGGTGAAGGATGTCGACGGGCGAGAAGACAGCAATGCCAAAGCGCACCAGCTCGGCGACGAGTACTTCGTGCAGACGTTGGTTGCCATGTCGCATCCCAAGGTCGATCGGGTCTACGTGTATTCCGGCTACCGAGCGACGCGCTTGCCGAGCTTCGACGCAGGCTCGACGAGCTCGCGGACGGGCCTCAACGTCAGTCGGGTCGCGAGTGCCGGCCTCGCCATCGAATCGGAACTCCTGAAGGGGTTCCGCGCCATGGCCGGCATCGGCGGCCGGTACTCCTACGGTCGCAACGATTCCTCGGAGAGTACGACATCGAGCTCGAGGAAGACGGAAACTCTCAACGACTCGATGACCTGGGGCGCGTCCTACCAGTACCGGCGGTTGCAGCTGACCGGCCAGCTCGCGTCGGATCTGAACCTGCAAGATCTCTTCGGGACTCTGGATCTCGTCGTGACGCTCTGATCCGGCCGGGCTCACTCCGTTCCCGCAGCGGAGCGGAGGCTGTCGCGTCGCGCGCGGAGTTGGACGGCGCTCGCTCCTTCGGCGAGCGCCCGGTTTAGGACGTGGAGGGCTTCCACGCGCCGTCCCCGTTTGGTGAGCGCATCGCTCAGCCGCAACGCGATCGTCTCATCGGCAGGATTCTCCTCGGCGGCGTGTCGGAGGACGAGGAGGGCGCGATCGGCCTCCCCGTTCCGCTCGAAGACCTCGGCCAATCCCAGGTGGGCCTCCACGTGTGCGGCGTCGTAGTGCAGCGCCCCTCGGAAGGCGCGCTCCGCCTCGGCGAGATCCCCCTCGGCCAACGCGTTCTGGCCGGAAAGCGTGAACGATCGCGCCTTCACCGTCTGGTTGTAGATCTCCAGACGCTCCCGCGGATCCGACAGCCCCAGCGCGACACCCCGCTCCTCGGGCGAGAAGTACCAGATCGCGAGCGAGTCCGCACGAGGCGGAGAGACCGCCTGGGGTGCGACGTAGCCCAGGGAAAAGAGCCGGTCCCGCTCCTCCTGGCTGATTGTTCGGCCGACCGCCTCCTCCCGTCCGTGCTCCAGGCTCTGGAGGGCGACCGCGTCCATCAATGCGGCCAAGGAGTCCCGCACGGCCGGCTGCGACGCGGCCAGATCGGTCTTCTCGCCCGGATCCGCGCGCAAGTCGTAGAGCTGGAGCGTTGCCCCCGAGATCAGCTTCCAACGCGGCGTTCGGAGGCCGCGTTGCTCGCACCATCCGTGGGAGAGCCGCGCCCGGAACGTCTCCAGGTAGGCGAGATTGTCGAAGCGTCCCCGCCGGCTCTCGCCGGCCGTGCCGTCGGAGAGCGTCAGTCCGGGGAGCGGAGCGCCGATCGAGTGCGGCGGAGGGGCGATCCCGACCAAGCCGCAGACGGTGGCCGGGATGTCGGCCGTGCGGACCACGCTCTCGATCCTCTGCCCTGCGGGCACGTCCGGTCCCGCGACGATCAGCGGGACGTGCATCGTCTCCTGGAAGAGGAGCACGCCATGGAACTCCTCCTCATGGTCGAGCAGTCCCTCTCCGTGATCCGCCATCAGGATGGTCAGGGTCTCCGACTCGGGCCAGGATTGGGAGAGCCCGCTCAGCAGCCGTCCGATCTCGTGATCGACGGCGGCGATCTCCCCGTCGTAGAGCCGGTCGGGGTAGCGGTCACGATACTCGGGCGGAGGATCCCGCGGCAGATGCGGGTCGAACAGATGCACGAGGAGGAACGCGTCCTCGTTCTTGTGCTCCTCGGCCCACTCCAGAGCCTTGTCCACGGTGAGGGGGGCCCGTCGCTCGACTCCCTGGAGCTGGTCCTCGATGGACTTCATGAGCGGCTGGTAGGTCTCGTAGCGGGCCGACATGTCGTCGTCGTAGGTCTCGAACCCCTGTCCGATTCCGTGATCGTGGGACAGGACGTCGGCGGAGACGAATCCCGCCGTGCGGAACCCGGCGGTCGCGAGTCGTTCGGGCAGAGTCTCCCAGGACTCCCCGAGCGCGAAGACGCCGTTGTCCCGGATCCCGTGCTGGAGCGGATACGCCCCCGTCAGGATCGTGCTGATGGACGGAAGCGTCACCGGAACGGCGGACATGGCGTTGTCGTAGACGGTTCCTCGCGCGGCAAGGCGATCGATGTTGGGGGTCTCGATGTCCCGGTCGCCGTAGCACCCGAGATGGTCGGCACGCAGGGTGTCGACGATGACCAGAAGGATCAGGTGCGGCCGCTCCTCCCACCCGCAGCCGGGGGAGAGCAGCGCCAGGATCGCCGCGAGTGCCGCCATGGCCGGAAATGCGCAGGCGATGCCCCGTGTGATTCGGCGGAATGTGACCGCAGGGCGAAGCGGATCCGTTGTTGGGTGATCGCCAGCCCTCGCCATTCCTGCGCGGATGGTCCGGTGTGCGGCAAGACGGGCCCGCATTCGGAGCGAGACCAGGTTGGGGAGAGATGGCATACCTGAGATTGTTGGAGTCCTGACCCGGCTCGTCGAGATTGCTGGAATCCGCCGACGCGTGTCAAACGGAGATCATCCCCCAACGGGGCCGGCACTTACAAGGACCGCAGAGCGAGCAACGCGTCCTGCCTGCGGGCGCGGATAGCGGCGTGGATCCCGACGAGCGGGCCGATCGCGGCGTAGATCACTCCCGAGATCGCGGGATGACCCCCGAAGACGACGATCCCGATCGAGATCGCCGCCACTCCCGCCTGGATCAGGTGCGAGCCGATCGACGTGACCGTCATGTGGACCTCCAGGGGATCGAGGGCCAGCACGTCCCGCTTGCGATAAGCGCGGTGGAAGAGCGTGGCCAGCAGCAGGAACAGGGCAAGAAAGCCGCCCGAGTAGATCAACATCAGACTCCGCATCTGCTCGCCGACGATCACCGTCTCGACTCCTGATTCGACCCCGAAGAGGATCCGCGTCAGGAAGACCCAGACGAACTTGAGCGGATAGACGTAGAAGAGCACCACGAAGAGGAGGACCCCGTTGAGGGCGACCGTGGACGGGTCCTCGAACCCGTAGCGCCGGAAGAAGAGGAAGTGGTTGTACCAGATGTAGACCAGCAGCGCGAAGCACAGCCCGAACGCGACGAACCCCCGCATTGCGGCCGTCAGCTCGTCGAAGGTCGTGGGCACATCGAGCGACACCACCAGGAGCGTGATCGCGAAGGCGAAGACGGCGTCGCTGAACGCCTCGATCCGGGAAATATCTCCGCCCCGCCACCGGAAGTGGCGGTCGCCACGGACGGCCAGGGGGTTGAAGAGCGTTCCGATCGGCCGTTCCATCGGGCTCCTAGTCGCGTTGCCGCAGGTAGACGATGAAGTCCGTGTTGAGCAGAGGCAGCCCCGCCTCGCGCATCGCTTCCGTGATCTGTCCCCGGTGATAGGCGCCGTGGCTCAGCAGGTGGAGCAGGATCTCCTGGATCGGCGTCTCGTAGGCGATCCCCTTGCTGTTCCGGTAGGCGATCACGCGATCGAGATCATCCCGGCTCAGCGTCCGCTGCCAGTCCTCGAGATTGTGGACCGCCAACTCCCGTAGGCGGGGGAGGTCGAAATCCGGCCAGAAGGCGATCTGGGCGATTCGTCCCTCCACCCGTTCGTGCCACACGTGCTCGGCCGCGATGACGTGGGAGAGCAGGGACACCGCGCGAGCGGGGGCTTGCGGCGCCCGTTCGAGCGCGTCGAGGAGCTGGGTTGCCGCCCAGTCGTGGTACGTGACGATGTCGGCGGGACGGATCGGCATGCGGAGCTCCCGGCGGTACGAAACCGTTCGTTCAGGTCCCGGAGATATGAGGAACCGTTGTGCTTCGGAGTAAATGGCTTTTGCCCCGGGTGCGCAAGGCTTGCTCCGGCGGGCGGCGCAAGGCTTGCCCCGGGGGGAGGCAAGGCGTCCGGATCCGTCGGCCCCGCCGCGGAACGCGCGAAATCCGTTGACCACGAGCCGCTCGGACACCTACCATACCAACTAGTCGGTATGGAGAGATGTCGATGCCCACCAAGCAGCACGATTCGAAGCGGAAGATTCTCGACGCGGCTCTCCGCGTGATCCGTGCCAAGGGGTACGAGGCAGCCACCGTCGAAGACATCTGCTCATCTGCTGGTCTGACCAAAGGCAGCTTCTTCCATCATTTCAAAGGAAAAGAGGATCTCGCCCTGGCCGCCGCCGAGCATTTCTCGAGCTACGCCGACGAGCTGTTCCGCCACGCGCCATATCGGGATGCGTCGGATCCGTTGGAACGCGTCCTCGGCTACGTCGACTTCCGCCGGCAGATCCTCCGCGGCTCGCTGCCCGAGTTCACCTGCTTGCTCGGCACGATGGTGCAGGAGACGTATGAGACGCACCCTGCGATTCGCGCGGCCTGCGATCGGCACATCAGCGCGCACGCGTCTTTCGTCGCCGAAGACTTGGAGGCGGCCAGGCACCGGTATGTGCCGGACGCCACCTGGAGCGCCGAGGGGCTCGGCCTGTTCACCCAGGCCGTGCTCCAGGGCGCGTTCGTTCTCGCCAAAGCCAAGGGCGGTCCTGCCGTCGCCGAGGAGAGCCTCGTGCATCTGCGGCGCTACCTGGAGCTGCTCTTCAGACAACCCATGACAACCGAGGGAGCCCCCGAACATGTCGACGCGGAATAATCCGTTCGTCTGGTACGAGCTGGTCACCGGGAACACCGACCGGGCCGTTCGATTCTATTGTGATCTGTATGGATGGGAGGCGGTCGATTCCGGTCAGACCGCCATGCAGTACACGCTGCTCAAGCAGGATGGTCGCGGCGTGGGAGGGATCTTCCAGATCCCGTCCGGAGACCTAGGGCAGGGGATGAAGCCCGGCTGGATGGGCTACATCGCCGCCGATGTCGACACCGATACGCCCCGGGTGGTCGCGGCGGGGGGCAAGGTGCACATTCCTCCGTCGGACATTCCCGGAGTCGGCCGGTTCGCAGGTGTGGCCGATCCCCATGGCGCCGTCTTCGTTCTGTTCACCCCGAACGGGGAGGAGGAGCCGCCGACACCCGTTCCGGCAGGTACGCCCGGACACATCGGCTGGCACGAGCTGCACGCAGGCGATGGCGAGGAGGCCTTCGGGTTCTATTCGAAGCTCTTCGGCTGGACGAAGGCCGAGGCGATGGACATGGGACCGAACGGGGTCTATCAGATCTTCGCGATCGACGGCGTGCCCTGCGGCGGGATGATGACCAAGATGCCGCAGACCCCGGCTCCGTTCTGGCAGTACTACGTCAACGTCGACGGACTCGACGCCGCCATCGCGCGCGTCCAGAAGGGCGGCGGCCAGATCTTCATGGGTCCGCACGAGGTCCCGGGAGGAAGCTGGATCGCCAACGGAATGGATCCGGAAGGCGTGATCTTCGCGATGGTTTCTCCCACCCGCTGATTCGCGGCGCGGGGGAGCCGCCGGTCCGGCTCCCCCGCGAATCGCGACATCATCCCGAACGGTCCGTGAATCTCACCTCGGGACCCTTGCCGGGCCGCACCCGCGATGTTGTCAGCATTCGATCCGACAAGTAGAGTGAGGATTCCGGCGGCATGAAGCATGCGCCGGCCTGGAATCGTCGTCGCGCTCGCGTCACTTCCCGGAATCGAACTGGCCACACCAGGGGAGCCGCCTCACCCGTGAATCGCACCCCCATCCGAGATGGAGCGCTCCAGGGAATGCACGTCGCGTTCACAGGGCGCCTCTCTTCGATGAAACGCGAGGAAGCGCTGACTTTCCTCGAGATGGTGGGCGCGGCTCATGATCGTGCGCCGGGGCCCGAGACCGATTTCCTCGTCGTGGGAGAAGCGAGTCGTCTGCTGGACGACGAGGGCCAACCGACGTCGAGCCTGGCGAGGGCTCGATCACTGCGCGACCAGGGTTCCGGAATCGCGATCCTCTCCGAGACGGACTTCCTCGCTCTCCTGGGGTTGGACGAGCTCCTTCGCCTCTACACGACGCAACAGCTCGGACGGATCCTAAAAGTCCCCGGACGCGAGATCGCCACCTGGGTTCGGCGGGGACTGATCCGCCCGGTCAAGGTCGTCAATCGTCTCTACTATTTCGACTTCGCCCAGGTCGCGAGCGCCAAGTTCCTGCTGGATCTGATCCACTCCGGAGTACCGATCGCGCGCATTCGGGACAATCTGCGCGAGATGGAGGGTTGGTATCCGGGCGTCGGCAAGTCGCTCGTTCAGCTCGGGGTGATGGAGCGGGACGGCAGGATCCTGATCCGGCTCGCGGATGGTTCGCTGGCGGATCCGAACGGGCAGCTCCAGATGGAGTTCTCCGCGTTGGGAAGGTCGCACGAATCCGCGACGCAGCGTGTTCGCGCGGCCGTGGATCCCGCCGATCTTGTTCTCGACGATGCAGCCGCGGACATGCCGTTGGACGATCCGGCCTCTCCGGTCGGGCCTCGGCGTGAGTTGGCGGACAGGACCGAGCGCCTCCCAGGCGAGGACGGGGCCACACGCGGTCGTGGGCGGTCCGCGGTCGGTCAGGTGATCCCCTTCCCGACTACCCGGCGGGGAGCGAACGAAGAACCCCGATCGATCCGTCAGGAAGGCGCCGCGGAAACCTGGTTCGAGATGGCGCTACGCCATGAAGAGGACGGCCGGCTCGCGGAAGCGGCGGACGCCTACCACAAGGCACTCGCCGTGGACGGGCCGTCAGCCGAGCTCTCGTTCAACCTGGGCAACGTCCTTTATGGACTGGAGCGCAAGGAGGAAGCGGTCCAGCGCTTCCTGCAGTCGGTGGAGCTGGAGCCCGCCTTCATCGAGGCCTGGAACAATCTCGCCAACGCGCTCTTCGAGATCGGTCGTTCCGAAGAGGCCGTCCGCTCCTTGCGCAAGGCGCTCGCCGTCGACCCGCGATACGCCGACGCGCACTACAATCTCGCCGAGATCCTTCACCATCTCGGCCGGCCTTCCGAGGCGGCCGCCCATTGGCGCGCGTACCTCGAACAGGACCCCGCCAGCGAGTGGGCCGAACACGTCCGCGCCCGTCTCGCTTCGATCGCCGAGCTAGAAAGCCGCTGACCGCCGACGATCACGACGTCATCCGCCTCGACGTCGCCACGGGGCTCTGGGGGCGGCCGCTGGCCGTACGCCCTCATCCCGTTTCGGCCGGCGTCGATGCCCTTCGCGAATTTGTTCCCGGGAGCGGGCAACCAGATGGTGCCTCGCGCGGATAAGTCCGTCGGAACGAAAGGCGGGACCTTCGGAGGGCGAACGGTTCCGCAGCACCGGAAAGGAGAGCAACGCCACGGATCCGAGTGCCGGCCGCAGAGCGTCGGCAGCGCATCCCGCTGCGGCCGCTCCCGAGCACAAGGAGCTCATCATGAACGTCTCGAGCACGAAGACCGCATCGCAGACGACGGCCGTGTCGTCGGCCCCGACGAAGACGGCGCCGAACGCGAAGGGTTCCGCCCCGGAACGCGCCTCGCTCGGCACGCCTCCCACACCCCAGCCCCACGATCGGACATCTGTCGTCGCCGACGGAGTTCTGCAATCGATCCACTCACCCCTGTTCAGCTCGCGGTTGCAGCACGATGCGACTCAGCTTCCCGCCGTGCCGTTGCCGAGCAGCCGATCCGGATGGAATGGCCTCGGAGGACTGAGCCTGGCCCGGCGGAACGATCCGATCGGGCTCCTTCCCGGATCCGACGCGTCCGCCGATGCGTCCACCGGTGGATCCGGCGATGGTTCCTCCGCCGCTGGCCCCGGTTCTCCGGTCGCGCCCACGTCCGGTGGCACGGCCCGCGCGGGCAACTTCTCCAGCGGAACCCAGGTCCAATCGTCGATGAACGACGTGCAAAGGAGCGACGGAAGCCAGGAGGTGAGCCAGCGGATCGAGGTTCGCAACGAGGACGGATCGGTCTATCGGGAAGTCACGACCCACCGATCGGACGGGAAGGGCAACTCCGAGGAGACCACCGTCATCACGCACACCGCCGCCGACGGCACCGTCCAGACCCACACCTCAACGAGCACGACCAGCGCGGATGGCAGCTCCTCTTCCAGCAGCTCGGAGTCGACGACTTCGGGTGGCGGGGAGAGCGCAGCGGACGACGTTCCCGAGGACACGGGAGGCGGGCAGGACGCCGGTCACACCGTGAATCCGGGATCGCCGGTCGGCAACTTGCCCTACGGAGGAGCCGGTCGGTCGGTCGATCCGTCAGCCGATCCCCGCGGCAAGGATCCGCGCGTCACCAATCCGGGTCCGGACGGTGGTGCGACGGGTGAGGGGGCGCCGATTCCGCGGAAGAGCAACGGACTGGTCAATCCAGGGGATGTGCCGACGGGCGTCGACGATGCTCGCGCGCAGAATCTGGGTGACGGCCGCGGTCTCGATCCGCGCGTGGTCAATCCCGCGAACCTGTAGATCGTCTACGGGCGGTCTGGTGGGGTCACGTCCACCAGGGACGGAGGAAGAGTGCGTCCGAGCGGGTTGGCCACCGCTCGGCGCTCTCCGCGACCACCATGCACGTGTTGTGGCTGGCGACGCGGTAGCCCCGGCCCGCGAGGATGCCCGAGAGCCGATGGAAGGCTGTGTGGTGGTGAAAGAAGAGGACCTCTTCGTCGACGGAACCTTCCAGGGCGTCGATCAGCGCTCGCAGAGAGTCGTCATCGCCCGGTCCAGGACGGATCGCGCCCCACGGATCGCCCCGGAATCGATCCTCGTACGCGAGGAATCCGCGCGGTTGGTCTCCGTCCCAGTCGATCCAGAGCCGATCCGGATAGCGGGTCGCGAAGAGCTGTAGATCGCGCGAGAGATCGAGCCCGGGGAAGACCTCGCTCGACCACTCGCCGATCGCAGCGAACGCCGCTTCGATTTTGCCTCCGAGCTGGCGCGCCGTGGTCACCGAGGATGGCACCGCGGATTTAGGGTCGTCGGCGTTGCGTTTCTTGTACGCCTGGCATCCCGGCAGAGTCGGGACGAAGCCACAGCTCTGATACAGGTTGAGATTGCGCGAGCTCTTGGGATCGACGGCGAGTCCGACGACGCGGCAACGCGTCTGCAGGTAGTCGCGGACCGCTTCGGTGAGCAGCTTGCCGTAGCCGTGTCCGCGGTGAGCGTTGCGGACTGCGACCGTGCCGATGTAGCCGATCGATCCGCTCCGGTGCGCCGCGGCATAGCCGACGGGCACGCCGTCGCGCTCGGCGAGGAGGCACCCCTCGGGTTCCGTGTGGCACAGGTTCGCGATGTACTCGATCGGCGGAACGGGGGAGGGCGAAAAGGCTTCGACGAAGATGTCGAGCACCGTCTGGAAGTCGGACTCGCCGATCGGCCGGAGTCGAATCATCGCATGGGTTTCCTAGGAGGTGGTGCCCCCACCGTCAGAACACGAAATGTGTGCACCAAGTTACCGAAAAGTGGTGACTTTCCGACAAGGAGATGTCCTGTCGGTCATCCTCGAGGTTGCAGGCTGGATCGAGGAGTACCCGCCGAGGGCGGATACTCGGGTCGCGCCTCCGGCAACGCTCTCGTCCTTCACGCCCACCCGACCATTTGGATCAGCCGTTCGACGAACTCCTCCAGACCTGCGCCGGGCGGT
>JAGQHR010000069.1 GCA_020431745.1 Candidatus Eiseniibacteriota bacterium | reverse complement strand
CTGGGGGCCGACCGAATCCTGGGTGCCTCGGCTGATCGAGCCGAGGAGGCGATCCAACGGGCCGAAGCGGGCGCCGACTATGCCGGCATCGGTCCTGTCTTCGCCACCCGCTCGAAGGCGGACACGGGTCCCGTGCTCGGGCTGGAGGGACTCGCTGCGGCGGTGCGGGTCTCGCCGATTCCACTCGTCCCGATCGGCGGCATCACGCTGGAAAACCTGGACTCCGTGCTGGCCACCGGAGTCCACGGCATCGCGCTGCTCAGCGCCGTGTGCCTCGCGAGCGACCCGACCGCGGCGGTGAAGGAGGCCGTACGCCTTCTGGAGCTCCATCCCGTCGGGGTCGTCTCGTGAGCAAGGCTCCGACCCTCCTGCAGCTGGGCGAGTTCGGCGCGATCGATCTGCTGCGGCAGGTTCTGGCGGGATCGAATGCGAGCGGCCGACGCGACCTCCTGGAGCTGCAGGACGACGCCGCGCTGTTCTCCATCGAGCCCGGACGCCAAGTCGTCGCCACCTGCGATGTCCAGGTGAGCGGTCGTCACTTTCTCCCCGCGGCTCTGAGCGCGCAGGAGCTGGGGGCGCGGGCGTTGACGGTGAACCTCAGCGATCTCGCGGCCGTCGGGGCGCGCCCCGAGCGAGTGCTGATTTCGCTCGGTCTGCCCGGCAGCTTTCTCGTCAGCGACTTGCGGGACCTCTACCGGGGCATCATCGATGCGATGGCTCCGCACGAAATGGCCGTGATCGGCGGCAACTTCACCGGAATGAGCGAAGGCAGCGAGTGGTTCATCGACATGACCGTCCTGGGATCGGTTCCGGACGGCGGGGCCCTCTCCCGCGGGGGAGCGCATGCGGGAGACGTGATCGCGGTCACCGGGTCTCCGGGATCGAGCGCCGCCGGACTCGCCCTCGTAGAGCACGTCCTCGCACCCGTGTGTGGAACGGAACCCGCGGCCCCCGTTTCGCTGGGATCCGCGCGAATGTCGATCCGGGAGCTCGCCGATTCCAGGACCTGGGCGCGGGAGCTCCTCGACGCCTACCTCCGCCCCCGCGCGCGCGTCGAAGCCGGCCGAATCCTTCGAGGACGTGCGTCCGCACTGATCGACATCAGCGACGGATGGCGCTCCGATCTCGGACATCTCTGCCGGGCGAGCCGGGTCCGGGCCGTCCTCGACCGACCATTCCCGATCTCGCGTGCTTTGCAAGAGGCGGCAAGTCACCTGCAGATCCCCATCGAGGAGTGGTTGTACGGACCGAGCGACGACTACGAGCTGATGATGACCGTCCCTCCCCACGCCTGGGACGAGGTCTGCAGCCGGCTCACCGAGGGTGGGCTCCCGGTGCATCCAATCGGCACCATGCATGCTGGGGAAGCGGGCATCGAGGCAACGGACGACTTCGGAGGCGACTTCCAGAGTGGCGCATCCGGTGGATGGAACCACTTCCACGCGGACTAGCGCGGGCCATTCTCGAGCGCTCGTCGCGACGTCCGGGGATCCCGTCGAGCCAGGGCGGCGCGGGCTAGCTGCCCGCCGTCGTCCCACCACGCACCGGGCGATGCGTGGGTGCGCTCTCCGACTCCAAGTACGAACCGGCCTCACGGACGAAGCGGTCGGGATCGTCCGGGCTCAGGCAGTAGCTCGTCTTCCGCCGAACCAGCACGACGCGACGACGGTCGGTGACGAGTCGGACATGGAATCCCAGCGCCGGACTCCAGTAGCGACCCAGGTAGCCGAAGATCCCGGAGCTCCCGAACACTCGCACGGCACGAAAGGGCTGGATCGCCGGATGTAGCTCGACCGACGAGACGGTGTCCCACGGAATCCGGATCCGTCGCCAGGCGAAGTAGATCGTGAGCCCGCTCGGAGCGAGCCCGTATCCGATCGGACGGAACGAGTACGCACCCGAGAGCACGAGCGCGGAGAATCCCAGGAAGAGTCCCGTCACGGCTTGATAGAACGTCGGCATGAAGCCGAACAGAAGGATCGCACCGACCCATGTCGTGAGGAGTCCAGCCGTCAAGAGGCGGGCGAGCCCGTCCACCGGAGATCCGTAGCGACGGCTGACCTGCTGCGGCACCTCCACGATGTTCGGACCATCCTGCGACAATCGACCGCTCCCCGAAGAGGACAAGCTGCACTCGATCCACGAAAGCCCGCCGTTTCCAGTATCGCATCCGACGGGGTCCTCGCGCGATCGATGAGGTAAGATGCCGCTCGCGGCGCGTCGGAGAGCGCCGACGACCGGAAACCGGCATTCGAGAAGGAGCTCATGCCGAAGCCCGATTCCACAGTCGAACGCGGTGCCCGGTGGCTCTGGGGCGTGGCGGCCCTCGCGGTTCTGTATCCGATCGCTCTCGTCGTCCTCGCTCACATCCACAGCGGAGGACAGGACGGTTTTCCGCTGGACGACCCCTGGATCCACCTCACGTTCGCGCGCAACCTTCATGAGCACGGCACGTTCTCCTACTTCCCCGGCACGCCGGCGCGGGCCGGCTCGACGTCACCGCTCTTCACGATGCTGCTCGCGATCGGCTTCCTCTTCACCTCCAACGAGAAGCTGCTCGCCTATGTGCTCGGGGCCGCATCCCAGCTCCTCTTCCTCGTCGCTCTGGCCCAATGGGCGCGCCACCGTTTGGCCGGATCCGGGGGGCGGTCGTGGCTCTGGGCCGCGCTCGTCACGTTGCTGGTGGGCCTCGATTCACGGATCGGGATCCTCGCGATCTCCGGCATGGAGACTCCCCTCTACCTGGCGTTCGTCGCGATGGCTTTCTGGGGACGCGCGAGCCGGCGGCGTTGGCTCTTCGGCGCGTCGCTCGGAGCAAGCCTCTGGGTGCGTCCGGACAGCCTGATCCTGTTCGCGGTGTTCGCGATCGACCTCGGGATCGAGCACTGGCGATCGCGGACCCGGGCCGGAGCCACCCGTCCAGCGGCCCGGACGTCGCGCGCCGGAAAGGGCGCCGCCACGCGCGCCAATCATGTGACGACGGACGTCCTCCCGCGGTCCGTCGAGGCGAAACCGGTCGATCTCTGGACCGGGTTCGTCTTGGCGGGAGCGGTGGCCCTGGTCTACTTCGCGTTCCACCTCGTGCTCTTCCACCATCTTCTTCCCAACACCTTCGCCGCGAAAACCGCCTACTACCAACTGGTGCCGCGAGCGGCTTTTCTGGTGCGGGATCTACCCAACGCGCTGACGGCCAACGGTTGGATCGTTCTCGCGGCCTTCGCGCTCCTGGCACTGGGACGCGAGATCGTGTCGTTGGTTCGGGGACGACCAGGTCTGCTGCGGGCGGAAGCGGGGTGGACGGTGGCTCTCTGCCTCGCGTACTTCGTTCTCCTACCGTTCTCCCATCGCTTCAGCCGCTACCTGATGCCGGCACTGCCTGCCTTCGCCATCCTCGGAGTCTCGTCGCTTCAGTGGATCGCGAATCTCTCCGGTCGGATCTGGAGACCGGTGGCGATCGTCCTCGGACTAGGGGCACTCGGGGCGCAGGGATACGGCGTCCGCCAGTCGATCGCGGACTACGAAGGACGCTGTCTCTATCAGTACGTCCGCCAGGAGCGCGCCGGCCGTTGGATCGAGGCGAACACGCCGCCGGACGCAGTCATCGCGACGCACGACATCGGCGCGATCGCGTATTACTCGCACCGGCGGATCGTCGACATCGTCGGAATCCTCGATCCGGAGATCGTCCCCTACCTGGGAAAGCCCGAGTACATCCCGCACGTCAAAGCGCTCCTCGAGCGGGAGGGCGTCTCCTATCTGGCCGTTCTTCGGAACTGGTTGGAAGTGGCCAATGTCGATCCGGTGTTCCGCGCGAGCGACCAGCCGGAGCTGCTGGAGATCTACCGCTGGGATCCGGACACCGTGCACTTGGTCCCGAAGCCGGCTTCGGATCTCAACGTCGAAGCCGCGGCACGCCTCGACGCCAAGGATCTGGCGGGCGCGCAGCAGGCGCTCCAGCTCTCCCTGCGCATCGATCCCGCGAACTCGCGGACCTGGTATCTGTTGGCGATCAGCGAGGAGATGGGCAAGCAGTACGCGGATGCCGTAAAGCACTACCGCAAGACGTACGCGCTGTTTCCGAAGCATTACGATGCCCGGTACCGGGAATCCCAGGTCCTGCTCGCATCCGGACAGAAGCTGGAGGCGGCCCGGGCGCTCCACGCGCTGCTCGACGTCAAGCCCGACTATCCGACGGCATTGGAGCGTTTCCAGAAGCTCCGCGACGAGCTGGGGCCGGAGGGAGCGGCCATCGTGGGTGAACGCTGATGCGCGAGCCGCCCTCGTGGGCTCGACCCGACGTGACGTCCGCGGTGTGAAGCTGCTGGACCTGGGACCACCGGCAATCCAAAAGAAATCGAACGATGAGGCCGGGATTGGCCGATAATCGCGACATGGAACGGCGAACCATTGCCGAAGAAATCAAGTCCCGTCCGATGCCGGCCGAGCAGGCCGCGTTCCTCAACGTTCTCCGGACCGCCGACCTCCTGACCGCCGAGATGCGCATGCTGCTGAAGCAGCACGGCATCACCCGCCAGCAATACAACGTGCTGCGAATCCTGCGGGGAGCGGGACCGGACGGACTTCCGACGCTCGAGGTCGGAACCCGCATGGTCACCCGGGTCCCGGACGTGACCCGCCTCGTTGACCGGATGGTCGCGGCCGAGCTGGTGACGCGCACGCGATCGGACACGGACCGCCGCGTCGTGCGCACGACCTTGACCCCCAAAGGCATCGAGATCGTCGATTCTCTTCTCCAGCCGGTCACCGAGCTCCATCGTCAGCAGCTCCTCCACCTGAGCGAAGAGGAGCTGACGGAGCTGAGCCGGCTCCTCGAGAAGGCGCGCGCGCGGGAAGAGCTGCCCCAGTCCTCCGACTCCGAGATCAACTGAGCTCGATCCCGTCCCAACCCCCCCGCAGCAAACACCGCCGATCGTGGAATCATTCCTTCGTTCCGCCGTTGGGCTCCGCTATCCTCGTACTTGCCCGACTGCTCACATCGCGTGAGGAGGTTTCGCTTGGGCATCGCTCCATCCGGCTCTGACATCATGTCCGATTCTTCGCGTCATCACGAATCTCGTCGTCGTCCTGTCCCTCGTCTTTCGGGTGTCCTGCTGCTGCTCTCCGCCGCCCTCGGGTTCGGACAGGCAGAGGCCGACGCGGGGTGGCGTGTTCCATCCCAGATGCCGACCATCCAAGCAGCTCTCGATGCCGCGGCACCGGGCGACACCGTCTTCGTCGCGGCCGGCACCTACACCGGACCCGGAAACCGGAATCTCGACTCCGGGGGCAAAGACCTCGTCGTCCGGTCCGAGGCCGGCGCAGAGCTCACGGTGTTGGACTGTGGAAACGTCGCACGGGGATTCCGCTTCGTCTCGGGCGAAACCGCAGCCGCGGTGGTCGACGGTTTCACCATCCTTCGCGGGCGGGCCACCTTCGAAGGCTCGGTCGGAAGCAACGCCGGGGGAGCGTTCCTCATCCTCGACTCGTCCCCGACGATCCGGAACTGCGTCACGCAGGAGTGCGGATTCGACTCCAACGGGGGCGGGGTCGGACCCGCGGCCTACGTCGCCCGGGGCACGCCGCGATTCTCCTGGTGCCGAATCGTCGCGTCGGAAGCGGGCTTCGAGGGCAACGGCGCGGGAGCGATCTTCGGGGAGTCTCCGATCCTCGAGGACTGCCTCTTCCAGAGCAACGTCGCGGGCGTGCATCTCGAAGGCACGTCTACCGTCACGCGCTGCCGCTTCGAGGTCAACGCCTCCGTCAACCAGGGCGGAGCGGCCGTGGTCTGGGGAGACGTCGTCCTGACCGATTGCGTGTTCCGTTTCAACAGCGTCAATTCTCGCGTCGGCTCGGCACCTGCCTACGGGGGTGGAGCGATCGCCCTGAACGGAAACGTCCGCTTCGAACGGTGTGAGTTCTACGACAACTTCTCCGAGGGCTTCGGCGCCGGGCTCGCGGTGCTCGGCGGGGCCACCGTAGTCGACTGTGTCTTCGAAGGGAACTACGCCGGACCCGACTTCTTCGGGGTGGAGGCGTACGGCGGCGCAGGGCTCTTCACCGAAGGCGAGAACGTCGTCACCGGATGCCTGATCGTGAACAACCGCGCCGAGGGTCGCGGCGCGGGACTTCACGCGCGCTCTCCTCTCCTGCAACTGGACCGCTGCACGATTGCCGCGAACTACGCGAGCGGCGACGACGGATTCGGGGGCGGCTTCGCACTGACTGAAGGTGGCTCGGCCGACGCGGACCGCATCCTCGTCTGGGGCAACTGCGCCGACCAGGCCAGTCCGGCCGGTTGGGTTGATTCGGGCACAGGACTCGACCTCACCTGCTCCGATCTCGTTCTGAGCGATGTCGGCGGAACGGGCATCGTGACGCCGGATGCATTCACGTTCGAGGCCGATCCCGGATTCTGCGATGCCCGGATCTGCCTCGATTCGCCGCAGCACGGGGGCTCTTACGATCTCGCTGCCAATTCGCCCTGCGCGGCGAGTGAGAGTCCGTGCGGGGAGCGCATCGGAGCCCGTGATCCCGGGTGCGGGGCCATGGGAGCGTGCTGTCTGCCCGATCTGGAATGTCGCTGGCTGTTGGAGAGCGATTGCGCGGTCATGGGTCACTTCCTGGGTGAAGGGGTCCCCTGCGAACCGGGGATCTGCTCGGTCACCGAGGCGCCGGAAGCGTCGGGGTTGGTCTCGGTCCGCGTGCTCGAGAACCCCAGCGCCGGCGCGATCGCGTTGTCGTTGACGATCCCGAGCCGGAGCATGGTCGACCTGCGCATCGTCGACGCCCGTGGACGCACCGTGCACACGATGCGCGCCCAGGTGGAGGGTCGACGCGACGTGCGTTGGGACCCGGGCCGGAGCGGCGTCTTCTTCTACGACGTCCGGATCGGAACCCGTACCTTCCGGGGCAAGGTCGTGCACCTGGATCGTCCCTGAACCGAACGATCCTCGACGTGTGCGGCGGCGACACTGGATATGCCCGTGGCAGCGGCGTCACGCCTGACCTCACTTCGGGAGGTTGAGCGGCTTGTCGCTCCATTCCTGAAGGCCCAGTTGACGGATCGAGCCACCGCTGCTGCTGCTGGGTCGCGAGAACTGGATCATCACCTTGTTGATCAGGCGCTGGTGCCGGAGGATGGGATTCATCGGGTCGTTGCGAATTGACTTCTTTCCGTCGTTGCGTCCGTAGATGCCGCTGTCCCAGGCGGCGATCTTGGGATGGGCGCCGCGCCGGTCGAGCGCGCAGGCGAGCTGCACCATGGTGGCTCCGGGGCCGGTCAGCGCGCTGCCGACGAAGTCATCGGGGCTCTTCTCGTAGGACTTCGTCAGACCGTCCAGGTACTCCTGTCGCTTGCTGTCCCACGGTTGCATCGCCTTCTGATACTCCAAGTAGTAGCGGTCCTGTTTTTGCGCGTGCTTGTTCATCTCCTTCAACGTCTCGGGGTCCGTGAACTTCTCCTTGAGACCGTCCGAACCGACACAGGACATCAGAACCAGCTTGTCGAGCTGGCTGCAGTCGATCCCGAGATCGGAACGGCTGTCCAGGTAGTCGCAGATCAGGCTCGCGATGTGGCCCACGCCCCCACTCAGCTGGAACACGATGTTCATGTGGGTGATGATGTAGATCCCGACGCGATTCGGAAACTGGTCGGAGGACTTCCCCGAATTGGTCGTCTCCGATACGACCTGCGTGATCTTCTGTGCTTCGGGATTGAGCCAAACGCGAGAGACGGTGTAGCAGGATCCGGAGTACTTGGTCGCCAGTCCCAGACCGCTCCCGATGACTTCCTCGTCCTGGGTGAAAGTGTCGAGCAGGATGAACAGGTGCTTGGCCTTCATGGGTGGGGGCTCCTCGCGGCGAGTCGCCGCTGTCGGTCCGGTCCCCGGAGGGCCGGAAGGTGTACCGAGATGAAGGCCCCATCCTCGAGCACGGAGAGGATACCAAAGCGCGTGCGCCCCGGTGACGCGCGTCGTGCAAGAACGGCGCGCGGTGGCGGGGCGCGAGGTTCCGACTGACCGCCGCAAGCGCGCGGAGCGAGAGGGAAGCGGTCTCGAACTGCTCGTCCGACGATTCCCTCAGACCCGGGCGGCTCCGGTGAACGTCCGGAGGATCCGGGCGGAGGTCTCGAGATGGCGGGCGAGCTCTTCCTCCGGCATCTCTTTCGGCGCATAGAGGACGAAGAGAAGGGTCGTGGTCCCTTCGCGGACGCTGGTGCGGAGGGAGTCCGAGGATGGATTCCCGAACGCGCCCAGCCGGTCCGCCAGCAGAGGTCGGTCGCCGAGATGGATCTCCCCCTTGCCGATGCCTTCGTAGCTCTCGCCGTCGCGCCCCAGACGAAGCGTCACATCCCCGTCGACACGATCGAAATCGTAGAGACCCACCGGCAGGAAGTAGGAGAGCGAGGCGAGGTTCGCGGCATCGACCGCGGTGTTGACCTCATAGAGCCCTTTGCCCTGAATGGCACGCCGAAGAAGCGCCTCCGAGGAAGGCCGCCTCTTGGAGGGATCGATCCCGAGATCCCAGTAGAGCCGGCGGGCGGAAGCGAGCACCTCGGCTGCCGCGGCCGGTTCCGGGTAGGTCGCCTGCAGCTCGGACAAGCGAGCGGCGATCTCCTGTACCAGTGCATCGGAACGGGCTTCCACCGTGGCGCCGGTCGCGACGAACCATCCGACGCGGGCCCGATCGGGTAGCTCGTTGACCAGGTGGAATGTCGGTTGGCCGCTCAAATTCACGAGATCCCCGAACCCGGCATCGGATCGTGATCCCTGTCTCCGGTCGCCCGCATCAGAGTCCGATCTCGAAGTCTCGCTCACAGACCGGACAGTGCACGCGTTGCAGACCGTCGTGGGCCCGGACTCGGAATCGCCGACCACAGTGAATGCAGTAGATCTGCTCCTCCGTCGACGCTCGGCGGCCGCCGCCCGGACCGGAGAACCCCCAGTCGCGGGACTCGGGGGCTTCCTCGACGGAAACGCTTTCGGGCGCTACCTCTTCGGCGTCCCAGGCTTTGGTGAAGACTCCGGTCGTGGGCACTTCCAGTCGACAGTGGGAACAGCGCAGGACCCGAGAGCCGGATCCGACCGGAAAGAGCGGGATGAAGAACAAGTCGAAGTAGGGGACGACCCGCACCTCCTCGAACAATCGCCTCTGGCCGCAACCGGGGCATGCGTGGACCCGCCGTACCGGGGAGGGCACCGGGCGACGCCGGGGCCGGATGCCGACGATGAGGAAGAACATGCTTTCGAAAGGGTACCACGGCCCGCCGCCCGGAAGCGCCCCATCGCCGGGTCCCCGAGACTTCCCCGGCGAACGGAGAGGACGGCTCGAAGTCCCGAACGACCCCGCTCCGGCTCCCGACCTCGCCTCCGCGTGCCGCCTCCCTCCCAGGTCGTCCCTTGGCCACGCCTGCCGTCTTCGCTAGAATCCCGCGTTGCTGCCAAATTCGAAGCGCTCGGCGCGCGGCGCCGACAAACAGGTCGAGTCACCCACCCGGTGAACCGGAGGATTGGATGCCTTCCACGAAGCGGGCCATGGCCAAGCCACAAGCGTTAGAAGATCTCAACTTCAACAACATCGTCTCGCAGCAATTCGACAAAGCTGCCGCGACGTTGGATCTGCCGGAGACGCTCCTCACGCAGATCAAGGTCTGCAACAACATCTTCTACGTGCAATTCCCGGTGCGGACCGGCAACAAGCTCCTGCTCTGCCGCGGTTGGCGTGCCGAGCACAGTCACCACAAGCGTCCGCTCAAGGGAGGCATTCGCTACGACGAGCACGTCAACGCCGACGAGGTGATGGCGCTCGCGGCGCTCATGACCTACAAGTGCGCGATCGTCAACGTGCCCTTCGGAGGCTCCAAGGGCGGAATCCGCATCAATCCGCGGGAACACTCCGAGGAGGTGATGGAGCGAGTCACCCGACGCTTCACGTCGGAGCTCGCCGCCAAGAACTTCATCGGCCCCGGGATCAACGTGCCGGCCCCCGACATGGGCACCGGCGAGCGGGAGATGGCCT
>JAGQHR010000696.1 GCA_020431745.1 Candidatus Eiseniibacteriota bacterium | reverse complement strand
TCTCCAGCCGTGCGGCCCGACTCCGGTGGAGGAGGGTTCTTGGGGTTCGGTGAAGGCCCTCTATCGCTAGTCGGCGTTCGCGACTCCCTGCAAGGCTGACGGCCTGAGCCGGAGGCCTTGCGACAGAGCTGACCCCGACCGCTCTCTCCGAGCGGTTGGGGTTTCTGTTTGCCGCCGAATTCGGGTTAGGCTTCCGTGAAACGGCGGCGGCGCCCCAGACGCTGGTCGCAAGGACTCTCGCCGGAGGAAGGAGCCGTACTGATGACGACGCTGGTGCATGGATGCGGGCTCGATCGCGCGCGTGGACGCATGCGCGGGCGTGTGTGCGGAGGGGCAATCCTGTTGGTCGCCCTGGCCGGGGGTTGCAGCGACCAGGCGGACAAGCCGACGGATCCCGGCGATACCACCGCGCCCGCGGCGGTCACGGACCTGCGCGTGGAGAGCGTGACCGCGAACTCGGCCGACCTGGCCTGGACCAGTCCCGGAGACGATGGGTCGGTCGGAACCGCCACTCTCTACGATCTGCGGTTCTCGCGGATTCCGATCACCGACGACAACTGGAGCGCGGCCGGCGGCGCCGCGGACGAGCCGGTCCCGCTCGCAGCCGGGACACCCGTTTCGTTCACCCTCGGCGAGCTAGCGGATACCAGCACCTACTATTTCGCGCTGCGAACCATCGACGAGGCGGGCAATCGATCGGAGCTTTCCAACGTCGTGAGCGCGACCACGCCGCTCGCACCGGATCCCTACGACCCCTCGGACTACGCGACGATGGCCGGGCTGGTGGCCGACGGCCTGGCGGCGATCGATCCCTTCCTGCCCGCCGTGGCCGACTTCGTCGGGCGTGCTCCGGGAGAGGTTCTGACGCAGTCGTCCCACCCTTCCGGCCCGGCCGGTGCTCCGACCGGGATCGGCGACTGCCCGACCTTCGACTGGCAGGTCGATGGCCGTGATGCGTCCCTCACCATCGACTACGGAGCGGGCTGCGTTGCTCCGGATGGCGTGACGCGCTCGGGCAGCATTCTGCTCGCCGGGACCTACCGGCAGTCCACCGGACTCGATCTCTCGGCGCAGTTCTCCCAGTTCTTCGTCGACGACGGATCCGAGCCGTACGAAATCGATGGGACCTTCGGGCTCGAGGGGAGCCGGACGCAGGTGGCGCTCACCGTCGACGCCGAGGTGATCCGCCGCATCGCCAGCTCCACCAGTGTCGTCGCCACCGTCACGATGGACATCACGACCGGTGCCGATGCCTGGGACACCGAGTTCGTCCTCAACGGCAGCGGGTCGGCCGTTCAGGAAGGAGCGACGTTCAGTTTCTCGATGGTGGATGTCGTCTGGCCAGCCGGGTGCTACACCCCCGAGTCCGGAGTCGTGCACCTGCACATCCCTCCGGAGTATCTCGACGACTTCGGTCTCCCGGGCTCGAGCGAGCTGACGGTCGACCTCGACTTCGCGGCTCCCGAATACGACGCTCCGGTCTGCGACGGCGTCGTGCTCGTGACGGTGGGGCCGTATCACACCGAGGTCACGCTCTGGGAGTGACGGCGGGGTAAGCGAAGATCCCGAGGTGGGCGCCGTCCGGCACCGCCCACGCTCGGGACCTCACTACCGTGTGTCGGCGCGCGTCAGTGCGTGATCAACACTTTTCCGGCCGCGCTGCGCGTGCCGTTCTCCCAACGCAGGAAGTACATGCCGGGCTCGGCCTGCCGGCCGCCCCGACCCTGACCGTCCCAGACCACGCCGAGGCTGCCGTCACCGAGCTCGCGCGGCTTGAACGCCGCGACCGTCCGCCCGTTGGCGTCGAAGGCGATGAGCCGGCCTTCTCCGCCATTGCCGGCGGGGATCCGGATCGTCGCGTTCTGCACCATCGGATTCGGAGAGACGGTCAGGCGACCCGCGGTCGCGCCGAACACCTCGTCCTCCACGGAGGTGGTGGTATTGTGGGGACCGGGGCCTCCCGGAACGACACCGTGGCAGACCGTGCAGTCGGAGAGCGTGCCGGCCGTTCCCTGCAGCGCCACGACGTTCGCGTTGTCACGCGCCTCGCCACTGGGATAGATCGCGTGCGGGCTGTTGTGGCAGCCCGAGCACATCACGCCGCCGTGGCCGGTGCTGTTGCGGTAGAGCTGTCCCACCGGCTCGCCGTAGCGCTCGGTGTGGCAGGTCCGGCACGCCGGCTCCTGCACCCACGGGACCCGACCCTGCTCGATCGTGCGCGCCACGTTCTGCATGTTGCCGTGGCAGTCCTGGCACTCGAGGCCGAAGTCCGTGCCCATGGTGCCGCGGAGGCAGCGGGCGTGAACGCCCGGGTGGCACCGGTAGCATCCGTCGATTCCCGGCATCGTCTGGTCCAGGAAGTCGTGTTGATCGTGGATCCGGCGCGAGAAGTATCCCGCCTCCGGATTGCCGGGCGTGCCCAGGGCGGGGGAGGCGTGACAGCTCGCGCAGAGGATCGGGGTGTCGTTGGGATCGAAGCCCTGCTCCCGCTCGTGCGCGTTGAGGATCGCCTGCTCGCTGCTGTGGCACCCCGAATTCACGCACCGGAGCTCCGTGGACACCGGAAGCACGGGGGTGCTGGTGCCGATCTCGGTCCCGTTCACGTCCTTCACGACGAGCAGCGCCTGCTGATAAGGATCCTCCGTGGTCGGGGTCGCGTCCGGATAGGGGGTGAGGGGAATCCCCTCGGCGGTGAAGTG
>JAGQHR010000695.1 GCA_020431745.1 Candidatus Eiseniibacteriota bacterium | reverse complement strand
GGCAAGTCCGAACCGACGAGCTGCAACGCGTCCGCGTCGGGCGTTGTCACCGTGCCGTCCGATGAACGCTTCGTCTGGTCGGTCTGGGCGAATGCCTCCGTGGCAAGGCTCGGCCACGACGGCGCCATCGGCGTCGAGGCGATCCCCGAACCGAGGGCAAGCGCAAGCGCCCACGCGGATACCACGCCCGGTCGCACCGTCGGAAGCCATGCTCGCCCGCGTGCAATCACCAGAGCGTCGCCTCGCTCGGATTTTGCGGATGCGACCACAGGCTCGCCTGCGCCGCGTCCAGTCCCGCTCCGGGAGTGAGATCGATCTCGAGGACGTTGAGGCGATCGCGTACCGGTTCGAACCGGAGATACCCGACCTCCGTTCCGGTCGTCTTGGATCCCAGCGCGAGCTGCAACGTCTGCGTGCGGGGTTCGAGGAAGTCGTGCCAAACCTGGAGCATGCCACCGTCGCGGAGAATGCGCGCATCCGGATCGTCCAGCACGATCGCGGCCACGCGACCGTCTTCGGATCGCAGGGTGATCTGATCGGGAAGGGCGCTCCCGCCGATGTTCTTCGAAGGCCTCGGCGACGCGCTCCCCTCTCCGCCGAACCCACTGGTCCCGCCTGCTCCAGGGGCGTCGGCACCGCGAACCAGACACAACAGCGTCGTCTCCTGCCGGCCCACGAAATCGTCTTCCAGAATCCCGACCCGCACCGCGGAGCTGTCCAGCAGCGCGCTGATCCGATCGAGCTCGTCCTCCAGGTCCGCGATGGCCCGGACACTCGCCATCAATGCGTCCCGGTCCAGACCGTTCGCGGCCATCGCGCTGCGCGACTGGGTATCCGCGGTCAGCGACCGACCGAGCGCGAGATACTCGAGCAACGCTGGATCGAGCTCGCGAACCTTGTGACTCTCCAGCTCGCGCACCTCCCGAAGCGGATCCAAACGCGAGCGGAGGAACTCGAGATTCTCGTGCAGGAAGCGGAGGGTTGGCTTCTTGGGCTGCTCCGGTTTGACCCGCTGAATCTCGATCTTCTCGACCGGGGACTCCCATCCGTCGGGCGTAGCAACGACCAAGGGCGTCGCACCCGCAGCCTCCGTTTCATCCGCCCGAACCGTGCCCGGGGCGGCCACGATCACGAACGCCGTGAGGCAGACGACCAGCAGCACGAGTGCGCGGTACACACGACCACCGGATCGCACCTCGACCAGCCACTCCCATGACACACGCACACCGCGTTGCACCGTGGTCCGTCCCTCGGATGCCCGAGGAACGTCGCTTCGCACCATGGTCAGCCCCTTCAATGGCGCACGCACGCTCGATCGCGTCATGACTAGCCCCTCCAATTGCGGACGACGTCGCCGCTCGTTGCGTCCACGACCAGGAAGAGCGCCGGCAATCCGTCCGCGCGGAAACAGACGAGCCAACACGTGCGGTCGGGAGACTTCTCGTCGAACGCTCCCCGCATCAGCAGCATCGTGCTGGGTGGCCCGACGTACGCGGCGAGCTTCCCCTTCAGCTCGGCCTGCGCCGCGGTGAGCGCGCTCTGGCTGTCGATCCATCCTTCCCCGATGGGGGGCGCGTCGAAGCGCACGCCGAGATCGGTCGCCTGCACGATCTTGTCGTTCTCGATCGAATAGCCACGGGCGGCGTCCCGGGACGGCGAGTAGAACAGATAGCCCCAGCGGGCAGCGTTCCCGTCGGGGCCGAGCGCGTCGTCGTTCTCGAGATACGCGAAGTGCGCGTCGGCGGCCCAGGCCAACGCGGCCTCTCGGGCCAGGTCGAGCCCGGAACGTGCCGACCGCGGACCGGGGTCTCCGGCCCGGCCGACGCCGGACCAGCAGACGATCGTCGCGAGGACGAGGGCACATCCCTTCCAAACAGGTCTCATGGGTTCGCGATTTCTCCCGGCTCCAGGCCTCGGATCAGAAGAGCAGCGTGCTTCCGATGCTGAACTCGACGTTGTGGCTCATGCGGCGCGCCTGATCCGTCCCGGTGTGGAACTGATAGCTGCGCAGCTCCCAGCGGACGGCCGTGGTCTTGCTCACGAACAGCATCGTGCCGCCACCGAAGTCGAGCGCGGATTCGCTCCGTCCCAGATAGATCGACGATCCGACCCCGCCGACCAGATACGGCACCATGCGGCGCCCGGGCAGCAGCTCGATGCGCGTGCCGAGCTGGTAGAACAGCATGTCGAAGTCTTCGGCTTCGAGACGCAGATGGAACAGTGACTCGACGATCTCCTCGGGACGGTGCACGTGGGTCCATCCCAGACCGCCTTCGATCTCGAGGAAGTCGAAGAGGTAGTAGCCGAGCCGACCTCCGACGACGAGCGAGTTCGACTTGCGATCGAACGCGTAGCCCCCGGTGTAGCCGCTGACACTGAAAGAGCCGACACGCGAATAGAGCCGCGGATTCGGTCGCAGCTCCAGCGCGGACAGATCCTCGTATTCCTCGCAGAGCGACGAGTGGATCCAGCCGGACTCGGTCGGCGAGACGCGCACGTTGTACCACTCTTCGTTCTTGGCCAGCACCTCGAGGCGCGCATCCTTGGGATAGACCCCGACGATCGCGTAGTCCTCCCCGGGACCGGAGCGGACGACGTTGTGATCGCCGCCGACCAGCTTGACCATCAAGGTCGGCAGCCCGGCTCCTTCGGGCCACGCGTTGGAGTCGTGTGCGGATGTGACCTGCAGGGCAGGTGCA
>JAGQHR010000694.1 GCA_020431745.1 Candidatus Eiseniibacteriota bacterium | reverse complement strand
CCCCGATCTCTCCGCAGTCGCCACCGATCCGGCCTCTCTCGGGATCCTGGCGGGATTGGTGCTCGGCAAACCGATTGGAATCGTCCTGCTGTCCTGGGTGGCGGTACGCCTGAATCTGGCCGAGCTGCCCCGGGGCGTTTCTTGGCCGGCGATCCTCGGTGCGGGTTGTCTGGCGGGGATGGGCTTCACGATGTCGATCTTCATCGCCGGGCTGGCCTTCGGTTCCGATGCCGAGCTGCTGGACACCGCCAAGCTCGCCATTCTCGGTGCGTCCGCGATCGCCGGAGCGCTCGGTTCCCTGGTGCTCTTCTTCGCGCCGGCGCGACGCGACTCTCCGGCCACCGCCGGCTGAGGGGGGAAGCACCGGTAAGAACAGAGGGGTTGGCTGGCCAGGGGGGGCGATGTCACCATCGTAAGGGTGTTGTTCCGAGCATCGCGGCAGATTGCTTCTGGGACAGTCCGGATCCAAGCCCGATCCCTTTCCAAACAGAGTTCCGAACACGACCCGCTCCCCGGAGGAGTCCTGTCATGCATCACGTGTCCAAGCAACAGCGTCGCCGTCCGCGCAGACTCGCGGTTCCTCGGTCGATCCGATTCGCGATCCTCGTTCTGACCGGGATGGCAGGGCTTCCGGCCGGAGGGTGGGCTGCGATTCCGCAGTTCGAATCCGAGATCGTGGATGGAGGGGACGGAGCCACCGGGCTCTACGCATCGATCGCGCGCGACTCCTCGGGCGATCTCCACGTGGCCTACTACGACTCCGACCTTTCCGCACTCCGGTATGCGTGGCAGACCGGCGGGGAGTGGCACTTCGAGACCGTGGACGCCTCGGTGCCGTGCGGGTGGTTCGCCACGCTCGTACTGGACTCGGCAGAAGAGCCGCACATCCTCTACCTCGACCTCGACAGCTTCCGTCCGCGGTATGCCGTGCGCTCGGCGGGAACCTGGACGATCGAGACCCTCCCCCCGACCGGCGTGGGAGTCATGGACCTGGCGCTCGACGCGCTGGACCAACCCCATGTCTCGATGCTCTACACGCCGTCCGTGGACTTGCTCTATGCGACGAAGGTCGGAGGTCTGTGGCAGGTGGAGTCGGTCGAGACAGCGGGAGACGCCGGGGGAAGCAACTCGATCGTGATCGACTCGTCCGGGCGTCCCCACATCGCCTACGAGCAGTTCAACGGGGGCGCCATGCTGCGTCACGCGGTCCGGAACGGCTCCTGGATCCGGGAGACGGTCGACAGTGGGCCGGCCGTCGCCCAGTACTCGTCGATGGCGATCACCCCGGGGAACGAGCTCCACATCGCCTATTCCGTCGGCGGGGTCACGGGAGATCTGCGCTACGCGAAGTTTCACGGCTCCTGGAGCACCGAGACGGTCGACTCACCGGGAGACGTCGGCGACTTCGCCTCCATCGCGCTCGACGGGACGAATCCGGAGATTGCCTACAAGGACGAAACGAACGGGACGCTCCGGCTCGCGGTTCGCAACGGATCCTCCTGGGATCTCGAAACGGTCGACAATGCCGCGGAAACCGGCGTTTTCCCGTCCAATCTGGCCGGGGCGTCCCGCGCGATCGCGTACTACTCCGTGGCCAACACGAGCCTGCAGCTCGCGACCTTCGCGGCAGGACGCTGGGGCTATCAGACGTTGGACGAGGGCGGAGATGTCGGTCCCTACAGCTCGATCGCCCTCGACACCTCCGACGCCCCGCGCATCGCCTACCAGGACGCCGTGCACGAGGACCTTCGCTTCGCCTCCTGGAACGGGACCGGCTGGGATCTCGAGGCGGTGGATGCAGGGGCGTCGACCGGATTCTTCGCGTCCCTGGCGCTGGACGCGACGGAGGCACCGCACATCGCCTACTACGACGCGACCAACGACGACATCTTCTATGCATCGCGCAACGGCACCTGGTCGAGCGAGCTCGTGGACGGGGTCCGGACCGATGGGGAGTGTGACCTCGCCATCGCGCCCGACGGCACCCCGATGATCAGCTATCGCGATCAGCTGGGCGGCAGCTGCCGTTTTGCAGAGAAGATCGGTGGATCGTGGACCTTGCTCAGCGTCGACGGTTCCGGCGACGCCGGCTACTCCACTGCCATCGCCTGCGACTCCGCGAGCGAACCCCATATCCTCCACCGAGCGGGATCGTTCCTTCGTCATGCCTGGAGAGATCCCGGCGGATGGCACGCCGAGAACGTCACGAATATGCCGTTCAACGGCTTCGGCAACGATCTCGTCATCGACTCCTCGGATCAGCTCCACGCCAGCTTCTTCCGTCGCGACACCGGTGAGCTCTACTACGGGCTCCGGAGCGGCGGGTCGTGGACGGCCGAGCCTGTCACCTCCGGTGTCTTCGGGCCCTGGGAGTCTTCGATCGCGCTCGGACCGGATGGAGAGCCGCGGATCGCCTACTACGATCCGATCGGAAAGGATCTCCGCTACGCCGTGCGCAACGCCGGGACCTGGGAGATCGGCGCCATCGACACCGCGGAGGAAATCGGACGGTATCCCTCCGTGGCGTTCGGTGCCGACGGGTTCGCCCGCGTTTCCTATCACGATCCCAGCGAACGCGTCCTGAGAATGGCGACCGAGGCGGGGGCGAGCGATGTCGCCCTGGATCCGACAGTGGCCGACTTCGATCGACGAATCCTGGTCGTCACGCCGAATCCGATCGGGCCGTCCGGTGCCACGATCCG
>JAGQHR010000693.1 GCA_020431745.1 Candidatus Eiseniibacteriota bacterium | reverse complement strand
TGGTCTCGACGACGGTGCTCGCGATGAGCTCCGCTCCGGCCACCGCCTGCGGGGGCGGGAGGATCCAGTCGCCGGTGATCGGATCGCGGGCGGGCACACCGTCGATCGTGGTCGCGACGTGCTCGGTCGCGACACCGCGGAAGAAGATCCGCTCTCCGCTCACCAGCACACCCGGCACGAGCGCGATCGCATCGGCAAGGCCGTAGCTCACGAAGGGCTTCACCGGTTCGCTCGGGAGGAGATGGCTCGAGCGTTCCAGCGAGACGAGCGGCGCCACCGTCTCCGCGCGCACGTCGACTTCCTCCATCGCATAGACGCGCGAGGTCAGGGCCAGTCGGAGAGAGGCGGCACCGTCGGTCCCGGGAGAATTCTCCGGCGCACGCGGGATCGAGACGGTCGCACGATGCGGCAGGTATCCGACATGGATCGTCTCGATCTCGTACGAGCCGGGACACAGATCGGCGAACCGGGCGATCCCGTTCGGATCCGTGAAAGCGGTGCGTGTCCGAGGCGAAGCCCCGACCGCGGGTTCGTCGCGATGCCGCGGGTCCGCCCCGGAGGCGGAACCGGTCTCGCGGCCCAGCGGATGCAGACGCACCGCGACTTGGGAGATCGGGAGGGTGGTGGCGCTGTCGGCGACGGCGACGGACAGCGCCCGATCACATCGCGAAGCGGCGTCCGGGACAGGAGTCCCGACTCGCGATCTCGCGTCGGGCTCGGCGGCTCCCGGCGACTGCGCCTGTACGGCGGTGTCGGACACCGGCCACCCCACCAGCACGAGGCAACACACGATCTCGACGAAACGCAAACGGAACCCTTCCTGGAGAGGAGGTCACGTGATTCGTTCCGGCTCAGCGCATCCCTGCGACACGCACGATTCGTTCCGGCTCAGCGCATCCCTGCGACACGCACGATTCGTTCCGGCTCGGCGCATCCCTGCGACGCGCACGATTCGTTCTTGCTCAGCGGATCCGTACGACTCGGACGACGCGTTCCCCCTGATCGGTGTGGAGACGAAGCCAGTAGGCACCGCTCGGGGCCGGTTCCCCGAAGTCGGCCCGACCGTCCCAGACGATCTGAGCCGGTCCCTGCGCGGCGGCGGCACCGTCGATCCGGCGGATCCTCCGACCGGCGGCGTCGAAAACGTCCAAGGTCGCGGGACCGGCCTGATCGGTGCGGAAGCGAACGCGCACCAAGTCCCGGAACGGGTTGGGAAACACCGGATCGAGCACGAGGCGCACGCCCTCGGGCAGCGGGTCGTAGTAGGGCTCGTCCTCCCGGCCCGGGTAGATCTGCAGGTCGTCGATGCCGACTTCCACGATCGAGCCGATCCCGGTATCGCGCGCCACGAAGCGGAGGCGCACGTCCGCACCGATCTGGAGGAAGCGTCCGATCGCGATGCGCTCCTCCCGCCATCCGTCGGTGTTGGCGGAGACGTCCAGCAGATTGGTCCAGGTGGCTCCGCCGTCGCTGGACGCGTCGATGCTGAACACGTCCGAGAGCGGATCCTCCGCGTCGCCGCTCGCGTACCAAACCTGCAGCTCCAGCCAAGGCCGCTCGATCTGCGAAAGATCGTAGTCCGGACTGAAGAGGGTCGTCTTGCCGCCGTCGACGTCGTCGTCCCCCTCTGGTCCTCCCCCGTTGCCGGTCACGAACGCCTGAGTCCCGTGCTCGCTGTGGTCCGCGCCGGGCGCGGGCGCGGTTCCCCCGGTCCCGATCGGCTCTCCGCGAATCCAGATGCCACTGGTGGCGTCGTCGTCGGAAGCCCCGACCGACCACCCCCGATCGGCCTCGAAGTCGTCCGTGATCGGCGACGGAACGAGCCCGATCTCCTGCTCGATCGCCCCCCCGGATGCGATCTCGATCGGAAGGGTCTCGCCGCGATACCCGAAGCGCCGCACCTCCAGCGACCAGGTGCCCGCCGGAATCCGATCGAAGGAGAAGCTGCCGTCCGCGACCGTGGTCGCGGTGAGGGGGGTCTCCGCGATCGCGAGCTGGGCACCGGAAATCGGATCGCCTTCCGCGTCCCGCACGGCACCGGCCACGGATCCGGAAGGCAGCGGCGTGAGCTCGATCGTGGCCGTGTTCACCGCGCCGTCGACTACGATCTGCGAGGTGGACTCCGCGAATCCGAATGCGCGAGCGACGACCGTACGCGTGCCGGGAGTGAGGAAGAGGTCGAGCGCCCCGTCTTCCCGGGTGTCGTGGGACAAGCCCGGCTCCAACGGTTCGTCCGGAAACTCGAGATGGGCCGCGACCGGCTCTCCGTTGCTCCCGTCGCGGACCTCGACGTGCACGGCGGCCGCATCCGGATCGATCCTGATCGTGTAGAGACCGGTCTGGATGTCGCTGACCAGAATCGTGCCCGAGGGGAGAAACGGATAGACGCCCCACGCCCCCGCAAAGACCGGCGGCGCATGCGAAGGAAAGGTGTCGTAGTTGGCGATCCGCTGCGGGAAGTCGGGGTGCGTGAGGTCGATGACCTCGAGCCCCGCGGTGTACCACGAGCAGTACGCGCGCGTTCCCGAGATCAGGACGTTGTGCATGCTCGACGCCTCGTCCTCGGGATGACGCCACTGTCCCACCGCGATCACGTGGAGGGGGTCCTCCACATTCCAGACCCGCAGGTGTCCGGTGGGCGTCTCGTCGCTCGTGATGCAGAATCGCCTGTCCGGAGTGAGCCAGGTGTTGTGCGTGGTCGCACC
>JAGQHR010000692.1 GCA_020431745.1 Candidatus Eiseniibacteriota bacterium | reverse complement strand
TAGCAGCGGCGAAACCCCACTCGCGTCGCTCCCGCCGACCAGGTGCAGGTTGTTCATGCAGAGCAGCCCGTCGCGATCGAGTGCGGCGACCAGGCGATCGCCGGTCTGGCGCAGGAACACCTTGGGACGCCGGTATCGTTCGAGATCGAACCCGCTCTTGTAGACCTCGGAAAGGAAAGTTCGTCCTTCCGGGAGATAGACGCGGCCGCCCTGCCACTCCACGTGGTACGGAGTCACCTCGCTGCCGGAAAGCAGCGCGGCCTGCCAGCGGCGAGCGGCGTCGCTGTCCGCGTGCACCTCCCGTCCCCGCCGGTCCCGCAGCACGAACCGCGACTCCGCATGCTGGGACTGCACCGACTTCTGTCCGTAGCGCGCGATGAGGCCCGAGTAGGTCCAGGCGACGTGGGCGAACCGGTGGGAGGTGCGCAGCATCGCGCGGAGAAAGTCCATCTCGGTCGTGTCGCGAAAGATCCGGAGCGGGCGCCCGTCGCGCGCACCGTACTGTTCCGCCGGCACCCAGACCTCGGACGACTCGAAGCGGGACGCGGGCAGCTCGGGCTCCTCGTTCTTGAGCAGCGAGAGAGTCGACGCCCGACGACGGCTGCCCGCGCGCACGCCCCGAAGCATCCGATTGCGCACGTGCGTCACATCGTCCGCCCTGCCTCCGCGCCGGCGCGCGGCGTAGAAGACGGTGAACCCGACATGGGCACCGGGCCAGGACGAGGTTTCGACGAGCGCCAGCTCCAAGAGCTCGGACCCGGTCAGGAGCTGTTTGCGGATGCGCGAGAAGTGGTGCCCGGTGAGGACCGAGTCCGGCACCAGGAACCCATGCACACCACCCTCGCGGCAGATTCGCATCGCGAGCTCCATGAACAGCGGATAGAGCGTGAGTTTGTACTGCGTCCCCGCCGGGAAGAGGCGCTGGTAGTAGTCGCGCTGCTCCTCGTCCGCCGCGGCCCGATCGCGCAGTCCGTAGCTGATCCACGGCGGGTTCCCGATGACCACGTCGAACCCGGGCTTGGAACGAGTGAAGGCCGCCGGGAATCGTTTTTCCCAAAGGAACGCGGGAGAGAACGAGCTGGCTTCGGTCGAGAGAGCGTTGCCGACGTAGAGCTGCCGGCCGAGCAGATGCGGGTACGGCTCGCCGAAGACGGAGTCGAGACGATCGCCGACCATGGATCGGGAGCGCGCCCGCGTCACGTCCGGTCCCTGGAGCACCGCCGCCGCATAGAGGGAGAGATTGTGCGCGGCGACTCGCACCGCCTGAGGATCGAGATCGACCCCGTGCAGCTGCGTGAGACGGGGCAGGCTCGCTTCGTCCGTCGCGAGTCGGCGGGCGGCAGCCAACAGGAAGGCCCCGGTTCCGCACGCGGGGTCGACGATGAAGACCGAGTCGTCGCCGTCGAGGTTCAGGTCGTCCAGGACCGCACGCGCGAGCTCGGCGATCAGCTCGGGCGGGGTCGCGAACACCCCCTGACCGCGGCTGCGCTCGCGATCGATCTGGAAGGAGAACCGGCCGCGCGCGGTCGCGACGAGACGATGCCGCTGACCATGACCGTGAACGAGCCCCGCGATGTCGTCCTCGGGCATCGCTTCCGCGCAGAGTCCGAAGATCCGTTTCGCCATGTCCTCGATCTCGGAAGTCGAAAGATCGAGACAGCGAGCGAGCCGGCAGGCCCGCGCGAGGGCGGCACGAAACGCCGCCTCGCGACCGGTGACCGGGGTCGACACGTCGGTCAGGACTTCGTCGGCCGTGAGCTCCCGTGCTTCCTGATCCAGTTGGGAAAGACGTCGCGGCACCCGCGGCTGGGTCCGGCTCCGCCACTCACCGAGTAGTGGCAAGGTGTCGAGGTCCACCGCCGGCCCCGCGCTCGTCGGCACCTGGTTCCATTCCTGAAGAAGGCGAAGCGCGGGAGCCCCACCGATCTTGAGCCGTCGCTTCTGCTCCGAGAGCGGAGAGCAGACCACTCCCCACTGTTCCATTTGCACGAGACACACGAGCTCGAGCGCGAACGCATGGAGTAGGTCGGACAGCACCGGCAGGTCGTCGGGACCGGTCGTGTCCGGATCGGAGAGACCGAGGGGCAACGCGAGCTGCGCCTCGTTGCGAACGAGGCTTCGCTTGCTGGCAGCCAGGAGCAGAATGCGCCGAATCTGACGAATCGCGTCGGTCCGGTTCAACGTTCCTCTCTTCGATCAGCGCCCGATGACGACCGTCGTGCCATCGAGCAGCCTCCCCGTCCCATCCCGCAAACCCAAGTAATAGACGCCACTGGGCACGGGCCGCCCTCGGGAGTCCGTCCCGTTCCAGACGCGTTCGACCTCATTCGTTGGCCAGTCCAACGAAGCGACTCGCCGACCCGAGGCCGAAATGATCGCGAGCTGCATCCTCTCCGAGCTGACCGACCGGCGCAACCTCACCGCACCAACTCCGCTCCAAGGATCCGGATAGGCCCACACCTGGACGCGCACCAAGCGAGCGAAGGCCACCGGATCGGACCATGCACGCAACGGCTCGGGGCCGGTGTCCAACAAGAGGTCCGCCTGGAGCGCGTACCGATAGGTTCCGGAGGTTGGTGGCCGATCCAGGATCTCGACGGAACCCACCGCGCCGGAGACCATCCGATCCAGGACGAGCTCTCCCGGCTCTTCCGGGTCCGTGCTGCGCCATACCCGGACCCGCCAGCTGCCCAGCTCCGCGAGCCCGAC
>JAGQHR010000691.1 GCA_020431745.1 Candidatus Eiseniibacteriota bacterium | reverse complement strand
GTCGACACCGATCGGCTCAAGGAAGAGAAGAAGCGCGGGATCTCCATCGAGCTGGGCTTCGCCTCCCTCGAATTGCCGAGCGGCCGCCGCTGCGGGGTCGTCGACGTCCCCGGTCACGAACGCTTCATCCGCAACATGCTGGCCGGGGCGGGCGGGATCGATCTCATCGTCCTCGTGATCGCTGCCGACGAGGGCGTGATGCCCCAGACCCGCGAGCATCTCGACATCATCCAGCTACTGGGCGTGGATCGTGGCGTGGTCGCGCTCACCAAGGTCGATCTCGTCGATGCGGACTGGTTGGAGCTGGTCCAGGCCGACGTCCACGACTACCTCTCAAGAACGACGTTGAAGGACGCCCCGATCATGCCCGTCTCCTCGGTGACCGGCGAGGGGCGGGAGGCGCTGCTGGCCCGCATCGACCAGGAGCTGGACGAGCTGGACATGGTACAGCGCGGACGGTTCGTGCGGTTGCCCGTCGATCGCGTCTTCACGATGGAGGGGTTCGGCACCGTCGTGACGGGCACCCTCTGGGGCGGATCACTCGACGAGGGCGGGAAGGTCCGGGTCGAGCCGCGCGGGCTCGAATCCCGGATCAAGACGCTCCAGGTGCACAACCAGCACGTCCCGCAGGCGTTGCCGGGGCAGCGGGTCGCGGTCTGTCTGCACAACGTCGGCCGCGACGAGGTCGAACGCGGCGATTGGCTGGTTCCGTCGAACGAGCTGCGCCCGGTCACCAAGCTCGATGTCCGCCTGCGCGCGATCGACGATCTCCCGAAGGTCATCCGGCACCGCTCCCGCATCCGGTTCTATCTGGGGGCGAGCGAGCTCATGGGGCGTCTCGTGCTGTTGGAGTCCGAAGAGCTGAAGGCGGGGGAGGCCACGCTGGCGCAGGTGCAGCTCGACGAGCCGGTCGTGGCGGAGCGGGGAGATCGGTTCGTCATCCGCAGCTATTCGCCGATGCGCACCTTGGGTGGCGGCATGGTGCTCGACGTCTCCGGGACCCGCCGGCGCCGGTATCGGAAGGAAGACCTCGCGGCGCTCCGATTGGTGGAAGAGGGGACGCTCGACGATCGCGTGCACGCGACGGTGCGGGCCGCGCGAGGAGTCGGCGTCCTGGAGGTCGATCTCACCCAATCGATCGGACAGCCTCCGGCCGAGATCCGCGCTTCGGTCGAACAGCTCCTGGGAGAGAACCGGCTGCGAAGAGTCGGACGTTCGCGTCTGGTCGCCGTGGATGCGTTCGAGGAAGCCGGGCGGACGCTGGAAGAGGCCATCCTCGCCTACGAAAAGGCCAACCGGCTGCGGTTCGGCCCGCAGAAGAGCGAGATCAAGAGCCGGCACAGCCGCGCGATCCACGGGGAGGTCGCAGAGGCCTGGTTCCAGCAGGAGCTCGAGGCCGGACATCTCTGGGTGCGTGGCGACCAAGTGCGTCGCTCGAACGAGGCGCCCAAGCTGACGCCGGAGATGCAGGCGCTGCGGACCCGCATGCTCGACGCGCTCGCCGACGTCGGTTTCAGTGGCCCGACCCAGAAGGCCTTTCTCGAGGAGATCAAGACCAAGGGCGCGGACGAGCTCCTGGCCCTCCTGCTCTCCAATCAGGAGATCGTGCGCCTTCCGTCCGACATCCTCCTGCATGCCGAGCGCGTCCAGGAGCTGCGCGGACATGCCCAGAGCTACTTCGCCGAGCATGCGGAGATGAACATCGGCGCTCTCAAGGACATGCTGGGAGTTTCGCGCAAGAACGGGGTTCCGCTCCTGGAGTTCATGGATCAACAGGGCTGGACCGAGCGGCACGGCGACGTTCGCATCGCCGGTTCGCGTCTCAAGGGCGGAGAGGATTCGTGAAACGCGGCCGCCGGCATCGCAGAGCCGATGCGGGGCCCCGAGGATTCGCATGACGGAGCGCGCTCGAACCACCGAGCGGACGCAGACCGGCATCGAGCGGGACGGCGAGCACCGATGGGAGCGATCGGACACGATCTGGTCGCTCGCTCTCGCTCTCATCGCCACCGTTACGGCCGCGGTTCTTTCATCGACGGTCTTCGGCCGCATCCCGCACGTGCAGGATTCGATCGCCCAGCTCTTCCAGGCGCGCATCTTCGCGGGCGGGCATCTGACCGCGCCCGCTCCGGCGTTGCCCGAGTTCTTCGCGTATCACCACATGATCCTGGCGGACGGCCGTTGGTACTCGCAGTATCCGCCCGGTCACGCGCTGTCCCTGCTGATCGGGGTCGTTCTTCACGCGCCGTGGTTGGTCAATCCGGTGCTGGGCGGCGTCGCCGTTTTCGCGACCTACTTTTTGGGGATGGAGACGCTGGGGCGACCGGCCGCACGTCTGGGAGCCAGCCTCGCCCTGGTCTCGCCGTTCCTGCTCTTGATGTCGGCCGAGTTCATGGCGCACGCGACGACGCTCGCGACGCTGACGCTCTTCCTCGCCCTGCAGCTGCAGGCGCTGCGAACGGGATCGCGCTTCGCGGCCTGGGCCTCGGCGCTTCTTCTGGCGTGGGGCGTCCTGGCACGTCCGTACTCGGCCCTGGGGTTCACGATTCCCGTCGCGATCCTCGCGCTCTGGAATCTGCGTAAGGGAGCGCCCGCCCGGCAGACGTTGGTCGCGCTGGGAGTCGGCGGCGTCCTCGGCGGCGCTTTGCTGCTCGCGTACAACGCGGGAACGACGGGCGATCCGTTCCTGTTCGGGTACGAGAAGCTCTAT
>JAGQHR010000690.1 GCA_020431745.1 Candidatus Eiseniibacteriota bacterium | reverse complement strand
GCGGGAGCGCTTGGTCTCGTCCGTATCGTCCGACTTGGGGCCTTCGAGTCCGGTGCGGAAGAGCGAGTAGATCGCGAGGTACGGGTTCGCATCCGGGGCGATCGAACGCACCTCGATGCGCGCGGAGCGCTCGTTCCCCAGCGGGATTCGCACCATGGCGCCGCGGTTGATGGCCGAAGCCTTGATCTGGTTGGGCGCCTCGAAGTGGGGATCGAGCCGCCGGTAGCTGTTGACGCTCGAGTTGAGGAGCAGGCAGATGTCCTGTCCACTGTTGAGCACGCGATCGATGAAGTCCCAGGCCAGCGGTGAGACCCCGTCCTCGCCCTTGGGATCGTAGAAGAGGTTCTGTCCGTTCTTGGAGATCGACATGTTCGTGTGCATGCCGTTGCCATTGACTCCGGTCACCGGCTTGGGCAGGAAGGACGCGGTCATGTCGTACTTCTTGGCCACCTGGCGGCAGAGCAGCTTGTAGAGCTGGACCTGATCCGCCGCGATGAGCGCTTCGGAATAGGAGTAGTTCATCTCGAACTGCGAGGGCGCCACCTCGGGGTGGTCTTTCTCGTTCTGGAATCCCATCGCACGCTGCACTTCCGCCGCGGTGTCGATGAACAGGCGCAGATCATCGCCCGGCAGCGAGTGGTAGTACCCGCCGGTGGAGAGGAACTCGAATCCGCCCGTCTCGTGGTAGTGCCGCTCGGCGTCCCGGCCCTTGAAGACGAAGCCCTCGATCTCGTTGGCGACGTTGCAGGTGTAGCCCTTGGACGCATGCCATTCCTGCGTGAACTGCTTGAGGCGATTTCGGAAGTCGGCATCGTAGGGACTGCCGTCGCGATCGAGCACATCCGCGAAGACCAGCACCTTGCCGGGGCCGAAGACATCCGACGGAAGCCAGTAGAACGCGGGCCATTCCATGACCAGACGCAGGTCGGATTCCTGCTGTGCCGAGAATCCACGAATCGACGAGCCGTCGAACGTCAGATTGTCGGCCGACTTGAGGAGGAACTTCTTGTCGTAGTCCAGCATGTGGAGACGACCTTCGAGATCGGTGAAACAGACGGTGACTGCCTTGATCCGCTTCTCGTCCGTCAGATAGCGCATGCGCTCTTCCCGAATCTTGTCCGGGTCGACGCGATCCAAACGCTGCTGCTTGACTTCGGTGTTCATCTCTTCCAAACGGTCGTATGGAATCTCCAAGAAGTCCCGCAGCGGGCTGGCGTCCATTTCATCCCTCCGTCTTGCCGGTTTCCGGCAGATTGCGTCTGGCACGAGCCGGCTTCAAACTTTGAAGCGAGCTGGTTAGATCTTAATTCGGCACAGACTAGTCTTAGCAATAGATATTTTATACTAAAGCACGTTGTATTTAGATTTGAGCGGCAAGTATTGCCTAGGGAGGCGTCACCGCATCCACGGTCCGCGCGGCCCGGAACGGAGGTCGACGCACCGCCCCCGGAACCGGCAGAATGGTCGGGTTCTTTACTGTGGTCCCGTCACCACGCATCCGCGGGGCGGACCCCACAAGACTCCCGCGGGACCGCGCCCAAGCCAGCCAACGAAGAGGAGCTCATCCTGATGCGCTGCAGCCCGAGTCGGACAGTCGGCCTCCCCTCCCGCTCCATCCTCCTGCCGGTCCGTTGGTTACCCCGGTTCGGTCCCGTCCGGACGCTGATCGTGATCGTCCTGGGTGGATCGATGTTATGCGGGGCGCCTCCCGCCCAGGCCCTGGACCTCCCCTACACCGAGACGTTCTCGGCCCCGGACGGCAGCGCTTGGCCCACACCCTGGTTTGCGGGAGGCCAGCACGTGACGGTCTGGGACGTGCAGAATGCCCGCGGTCGGCTGAACGGGGACCCCGGGTTCGTCGCCCGGATGATCCTTCCGGACTTCGCGGAAGTCGATGTCGAGGTCTCCGTCACGTTCGAGTTCGAAGACGTCGCCAACCAGGGCATCGGTTTCTACGTCCGACAGAACGGGGGCACGCTCCAGGAGTATCTGCCGCACGGACAGGGCTACGCCATGTTCCTCAAAGGGGACTGGCTCTGGCCGGAGGACCTCGGCATCTGGCGTGAGATCGACGGCGTGGAGACGCAGTTCGCCACCGGCTACGACCCCGTCCCGGGCGGCCTGGAGAACGGAGTGCGCTACCGGCTGCGCTATCGCGTCACACAGGACGATCCCGCGACCACGCGCCTCCAAGCGAAGGTGTGGCCGGAGTCCGACCCCGAGCCTTCCCTCTGGACCGTGGAGACGACGGATACGCGGACCGAGCTGCAGGGCACCGCGGGAAGCTTCGCCGCGGACATCTACAACTTCTCCGGCTTCGGCCACATCTTCCTCGATGATCTCGAGATCGTGCGGATCGGCGATCCGGCGGGAGTGGACGGAGTCGACGCACGCGTTCCCCCACGCCTCCAGGTGCGGCCCAACCCGCTCACCAACCGCGCGGAAATCCACCTGAATCTCGAGGCCGCGACGTTCGCGACTCTTCGCGTCGTCGATGCGCGGGGACGGTTGGTCGCGACCCCGTTACAGCAGACCATGCCGGCGGGTCCGTCCTCGAGCGTTTGGCCGGTGCAGGATGCGCAGCGCCGGCCCCTCGCAGCCGGGGTCTATTTCCTCCGGCTGCAGACGGGGTCCGAAGTCGTAAGGCGCATCGTCGTCGCGGGACCGTAGACGAACGCTCCGCGCCGACGCGTCCAGGACCGGCCGTCTCC
>JAGQHR010000689.1 GCA_020431745.1 Candidatus Eiseniibacteriota bacterium | reverse complement strand
GCCCCGGAGGCGGTATCCGGGAATCTCCCGCAGCTCCTGGAAGACATCGAGCGGCGCGTAGTCCTCGAATCGCTGTCCCGTCACGGCGGCAACCAAAGCGCCGCGGCCCGACGTCTCGGGCTCACCGAAAGCGGGCTTCGCTACAAGCTCAAGCGCTGGCAGGACGGTGAAGATGCGGAGGCGGGTCCCAGCGCGGAGGGGGGCTCCGACGCGTAGAAGGGTTCGTCTCCGACACCGAAGACGTACCCGTCGTGCACCCCGATACGGCGAATACCGGCGGCGAGTCCCCCGGCCGTGTTGTCGAAGTAGTCGAGCCCCGCGTTGCCTCTTGATAGACGTACGCGTATCTCCCGGGTCCGACCACCGCACAAACCAAAACCTCCACGTATTGCTTCGGGACCTCGTTTCGAATGTGGACGGGGGAGCCAGGATCGCTGACGTCCATACACATCCACGACCGGTGGTTGGAACTTCCCGCGGTTAGGCGGTGCCCACCGGACAAAGGTTGGGGCGGAGCTCGTCGACGATCTCCGTGACACCGGCGATCTCGTAAAGATCGATCAGACTCGTCGTTCCTTCGCTCCGCGCGAAGGCCAGCTCCGACGCGTAGGCGGGCAGGGCAGCCCAGAAACGGATGTCCTCTCCCTCCCAGCGCAAGACGGCGTCCCGATGCCGCCATCCGATGTGCGGACCGATGACCCACCCCCCGAAGTCCAGCCCCGGTGTGATGCGCTCCATGGCGTCGGGAGGGCGAACGGTGTGATGGCTCCAGAGCCAGGTCTCCGCGACGTGCGGAAGGAAGGCCAGCTCGCTCAGCTCGCGGATCGGCCAGACATCTTCTTCCTCCCGTACGCCATACCCGATGGGCCACTCAGGCGGCAGGCAAAGATAGAGCTCGGCCAGCCGGCAGTCGGACGCCGCGGCGGGGGGACACATCGGACGTTGGCTCATCCCGCAGGTGACGAGCGTATGAAAGGGGCGCCGCCGGCTGGGTGCGACGTGCAGCACATCGACATGAACCAGCGACGGTGATCCGGGCCAGTGAAAGACATGCTCGACCCGCCCCACCCGGCGCCGCACGTGATCGAAGACGGCTTGGAACCGAGGCTCGTCCATATGTTGCAAGAGCACTCCCTCCGGCAGGTCGAGACGACCGACGAATCCGCGACACTCCCCCGGAGAGACCGCAAGTCCCATGCCGACGGCTCATCCGCGTCGGGACCGCGGGCAATCACAAGCTTGAACCGGATCCCGCGGAGATGACACGCTCAGAGCATCATGGGCACCCGGGAAACGTATCTGCGACTGGAGGAGTGGCTGCGGACGGGGCCGGCAGCCACGGCTACGGTCATCCGCACGCGAGGCTCCACTCCGCGGGAAGTGGGCGCCAAGATGCTGGTCGACGCCTCCCGGACCTTCGGCACGATCGGAGGTGGATGCGGAGAGGCGGAAGTGGTTCAGCTCGCGCGCACGCTGCTGTCCGAGGGGAACCGTCGCCGCGGCATCGTCCACATCGATCTGACGGAATCTGCGTGGGAAACCTCGGATCGCATCTGCGGGGGAACCATGGACGTGCTGGTCGAGACCTGGCCGTCCCCGTCTCCGTCTCCGTCTCCCTCCGACCCGACCGACGCGGGGCAGTCCGTCTGGACATTGCTCCGTCGGAATGACGGGTTCGTCCGCGTCGTCTCGCTGCCGGAGGGCACGGATCGGTTCTGGTCGCCCAGCACTGAGAACGTGACGTCCGGCGTGCCGACCGGCGAACTCGCGGATCGATGCGACACGGCCTGGCGCGCAGGCCGCTCCCGCATCGACGAGCTTCCGAGCACGACCGCTTCGGAATCGGCGACCGCGCGGTTCTTCGAGGTCGTCTCACCCCGGCGCACGCTCATCGTCTGCGGCGCCGGCCACATTGCCGAACCTCTGGTGTCGATGGCCGCGTGGCTCGATCTGTCCGTGGTGGTGATCGACGATCGTCCCGACTTCGCCTGCCGGGAACGCTTCCCGGGCGCGTCGACCATCCTCGCGCAACCGTTTCCCGAAGCCCTCTCCTCACTCGAGATCACCGAGCGAACACTGGCCGTGCTGGTGACGCGCGGACACCGACACGACGAAGCCTGCCTCCGCCTACTCCTGGACACTCGCGCGCAATACATCGGGATGCTGGGCAGCCGCCGCCGCGTGCGTGCGATCGTCGGACAGCTGCAGAGCGAAGGGCATGCCCCGGACCGACTCGCCCGGGTGTGGGCGCCCATCGGCCTGGATCTCGGCGCGGATACCCCGGCCGAGATCGCGATCTCGATCCTCGCGGAGATCGTCGCGCTCCTGCACCGCGCTGCGGACGCGGACGACTCGGGCGCGGAACGGAACGTGCCAGAGGCAGCGCATCGCCACCTCCGGGAGCGCAGGCACCACCACGTCACGCCGCCCCCGCCCGACGGGGAATCACCGGATCACCGCGAAGGATCGTCCGACCCATGACCGTGCCGGCCGATCTTCGTTGGGCCGGGCTCCTCCTCGCCGCGGGCCAGTCGATCCGGATGGGGCAGCCGAAGAGCCGCCTCTCCTGGCAGGGACGACCGCTCCTCCTTCACCAGATCGAAGCGCTGCTCGACGCGGGCGCCGATCCGGTCGTCGTCGTCCTCCGTCCCGCCGACGCCTGCCTCCTCACGGAGAATGCTCCCGATCGATCGGAAGCGAAGGTCATCCCC
>JAGQHR010000688.1 GCA_020431745.1 Candidatus Eiseniibacteriota bacterium | reverse complement strand
CCTGGGTGCCGCCGATCGCGTGAATCGGCGGCTGGAGGGGTACGACATCGCGCCGCTCACCCGGGGCCGGCTCTCGTTCGTGTTCGTGGACCGGAGCGGCGCGGGGATTTTCGAGCAGGTCTATTCGACCGAGCCGGGTGAGGTGACCGCGGTCGAGGGGCCGTAGCGCTCGAGCGCCGGAAAAAACTTCGTTGACATCGGCGTCGGGGGCGACCTAGAGTCCCGCCAGTCGCCCGGGCTACATCCAGCCCCGGCTTTCTGTCCCCCGCAATCAGTTTCGCGTGACTCTCTTCTACAGTTCGAGTCGGCCGCGTACACCGGTCCGGAGCTGATCGCGCAACCTCCATTTTTTCCACGAATACGAGCTATGCCCAAGCAGACAGAAACTACCGAAGAACGGGAAGAAGCGGTCGTCGCCTCTCCGGATGCCAGCAGCCTCGACATCTCCGTGATGAAGCGGAAGACCGTCCCTGATCTGGTCAAGATCGCCCAGGATCTCGGCCTCCAGGGGGTGGCGGGAATCCGCAAACAGGATCTCATCTTCAAGATCCTCGAGGCCCAGACCAACAAGAGCGGGCTCATTTTCTCGACCGGTGTGCTCGAGATCCTGCCCGAGGGGTACGGGTTCCTCCGCTCGGTCGACTACAACTACCTGCCGAGCCCCGACGACATCTACGTCTCGCCCTCGCAGATCAAGCGCTTCGATCTGCGGACGGGGGACACCGTGCAGGGGCAGGTGCGTCCGCCCAAGGACGGCGAGCGCTACTTCGCACTCCTGCGCGTGGAGGCGGTCAACTTCGAGCCCCCGGAAGTGGCGAAGGAGAAGACCCTCTTCGACAACCTGACGCCGCTCTATCCGGAAGAGAAGATCCAGCTCGAGACCAAGACGCGCGATCTTTCGACCCGGATCATCGATCTGCTCTCCCCGATCGGAAAGGGACAGCGGGGTCTCATCGTCTCGCCGCCCAAGGCTGGTAAGACGATCATCCTCCAGAAGATCGCCAACGCGATCACCGAGAACCATCCGGAGATCACGCTCATCGTTCTCCTGATCGACGAGCGTCCGGAGGAAGTCACGGACATGGAGCGGTCGGTCGATGCCGAGGTCGTATCCTCGACGTTCGACGAGCCCGCCGAGCGGCACGTCCAGGTCGCCGAGATGGTGATCGAGAAGGCGCGTCGGCTCGTCGAGCACAAGCGCGACGTCGTGATCCTCCTCGACTCCATCACGCGTCTCGCGCGCGCCTACAACACGGTGGTGCCGCACTCGGGCAAGATCCTCTCCGGAGGTGTCGACGCCAACGCGCTCCATCGCCCCAAGCGCTTCTTCGGCGCGGCCCGCAACATCGAAGAGGGCGGTTCGCTCACGATCATGGCGACGGCGCTCATCGAGACCGGATCGCGGATGGACGACGTCATCTTCGAGGAGTTCAAGGGCACGGGTAACATGGAGCTGGTCCTGGATCGCAAGCTCTCGGACAAGCGGATCTTCCCGGCGATCGACATCAATCGCAGCGGAACCCGCAAGGAAGAGCTGCTCCTGCCCGAGGGCGACCTGCGCAAGATCTGGATCCTCCGCAAGTTCCTCTCCGAGATGAACTCGGTGGAGGCAATGGAATTCCTCGTCGACAAGATGAGCGCGACCAAGACGAACAAGAAGTTCCTCGACTCGATGAACGCTTAGCGCCCGGGCGGCGCATGGATAGGGCCCTGGAGGATTCGTTCGTCCGGGGCCCATGCTATTTTGACCGGGTAGCGGGCGTTCGGAGACGACCCGTGGGAACGAGGGGATCGAACGGCGCGGGCGCGAACGGCCGCGGACCGGGGTGTGAACAGGACCGATGAGTGACTTGCTGAGAACCGAAGCGCCTCTCAAGCAGCAGATGGAAAAGATCCTCGAGCAGCTGGTCGACCCCAAGGTGCTGGGGGATGCCCGGGAGATGCGCCGCCTCGGGCGCGAGCGCAACCGCATCGAGAAGATCCTCGCGGCGATGGACGGGTACCGGAAGGCGCAGGACAACGTCCGCGAGATGGAAGAGGCCATCGATGCCGGTGAGGACGAGGAGCTCGTCGAGCTCGCGCGCGGGGAGCTGCCGAATGCGCAGGAAGCGTTCGAGAAAGCCGAACAGGATCTGAAGATCCTCCTCACGCCCAAGGATCCGGCCGACGGCAAGAGTGCGATCGTCGAAATCCGCGCCGGCACCGGTGGGGAAGAGGCCGCGCTCTTTGCCCGGGACATCTTCCGGATGTACTCCCGTTTCGCGGAAGCGAACAACTTCAAGATCGAGGAGATGAGCTCGAGCTCCAGCGAGCTCGGCGGGATGAAGGAGATCATCTTCGCCGTCAACGGCGAGGAGGCCTACGGAACGTTCAAGTTCGAGAGCGGGGTTCATCGGGTCCAGCGGGTTCCGGCCACGGAAGCGGCCGGCCGGATCCACACGTCCGCGGTGAGCGTGGCCGTGCTGCCCGAGGCCGAGGACGTCGACATCGAGATCGAGGAGAAGGATCTCAAGGTGGACGTCTTCCGGTCTTCCGGTCCCGGAGGGCAGTCGGTCAACACCACCGATTCCGCGGTCCGCATCAAGCACATCCCGAGCGGTCTCGTCGTGCAGTGCCAGGACGAGCGGAGCCAGCTCAAGAACAAAAACAAAGCGATGAAGATCCTCCGGGCGCGGCTGCTCGATCTGGAACGGACGAAGCAGGAGGAAGCGACGGCGGC
>JAGQHR010000687.1 GCA_020431745.1 Candidatus Eiseniibacteriota bacterium | reverse complement strand
CCAGACTTGCCCCATTCCGCCTTCTCCGAGGGGCCGTTCGAGGCGATAGCTGCCCATGTGGATGGCGTGCTCGAGATCCCGCCGCATCTTGTAGATGAGCCGTGCCCCCAGCGTCGCGATCGCGGCCGCGACGAACTGCGGATAGACCATCCGCGCGACCTCACCACTGCTCCGAGGCTCGGGGGACGAGACCTGGACCGCCACGACCAGGGCGATGGACCCGAAGACGGCGGCCAGCATCGCGCCCAGGGCGCTCCGACCGGGCGCCATCGGAACGAGAAACGGAAACGCCAGGATCCAGACCGCGACCCAGGAGATCCCCCAAATCTGCACGCCCTCGGTGTAGAACGAGGGCTCGGTGGTATCGAGGCTGCTGAGACCGATTCCGATCGCCGCCACGATCTGGAAGATCACCGCGACATCCAAGAGACGGGGAGGACTGACCCGCTCCGACCGCGCGGCCACCAGGACCAGCGCCGAGAGGGTCACCATCGACAGCGCGATCAGGTGTCCGACGTGGAACTGGAACGCCACCCCGCCCATCAGATGGAAGAGCAGCTCGTCCATCGTGAAGATGAGCGGATAGGCCACACCGAAGAGACCGGCCGTGAGCACGAGGCGTCGGCCGACGTTCTCGAGCAGATCGGGAGGCAGCCCTCCCGTCAGGAACGAGTCGAAGCCGAGGTGGGCTGCCCGCACCTCGGTCGGGCCGGATCGCGACATGGGCAGAGTGTACTCCAGCGCGCGACCGGACGAATCGATCGAGACGCCGAGCACGGGTCCTCTCCTTGACCCGCTCTGCGGCTTCCGTCAAGGTCGCTCAATCTTCGCCGGCGAGCCCGGCCAGGAGGATCTTTCGATGACCCAACCGTGCGAGCAGATCAGCCCCGCCACCGCTCCCGGCTCCCGCGAGCACTACCGGGAGGTCCGGGCACGGACGGAAGCAATCGCCGCGCCGCTCACCGTGGAAGACCACGTGGTGCAGAGCATGCGCGAGGCGAGCCCGACCAAGTGGCACCTCGCCCACACCAGCTGGTTCTTCGAGACCTTCCTCCTCGCACGGGACCCGCGTTACCGGGAGTTCCATCCCCGATTCCGGTGGCTCTTCAACTCCTACTACAACGCGGTGGGTGACCAGCCCGAGCGGATCAGGCGCGGTCTCAGCCGGCCCCCGTTGTCCCTGGTTCAGGACTACCGGCGTCATGTCGACGGTGCGATGCTCGCACTCTTGGAGTCGGCTCCGCCTGACCTGCGGGACGTCGTCGTCCTCGGGCTCCACCACGAGCAGCAGCATCAGGAGCTGATCCTCACCGACATCAAGCACGTGTTCGGAACCGACCCTCTCCGACCTGGCTACCGTCCGGATCTCCCCGCGCCCCGCTCGCATCCGGTCGCCCTGGAGCTTCGGCCCTTCCCCGGAGGGATTCACGAGATCGGACATGCCGGGGCCGGATTCGCCTACGACAACGAGTCACCGCGCCACGAGCAGCTCCTGCGTCCTTATGCGCTGGCGAATCGGCTCGTGACCTGCGGAGAGTATCTGGAGTTCATGGCCGACGGCGGATACGCACGTCCCGAGCTCTGGCTCTCCGACGGCTGGGCGACCGTCAAAGAGCGGGGCTGGCACGCCCCCCTCTACTGGGAGAAAGACGAGACCGGATGGCGGCAGCTGACGCTCCGGGGCCTGGAAGCGGTGGATCCCCACCTGCCGGCCTGCCACGTCAGCTTCTACGAGGCGGACGCCTATGCCCGTTGGCGGGGGCTCCGTCTTCCGTCGGAGGCCGAGTGGGAACGGGCGGCCCTCACCGGAAGCGAAGGCGCCTCCGGGGAGGGCACGGTGTACGAATCCGGCCCTCTCCAACCACAGTCCGCCGTCGAGGCCTCCGGCCTCCGCCAAATGGTCGGGGACGTCTGGGAGTGGACGCAGTCGCCCTACGTCGCCTATCCGGGATACCACCCGGTCGCGGGCGCCTTGGGCGAATACAACGGGAAGTTCATGTGCAACCAGATGGTGTTGCGGGGCGGCTCCTGTGTGACCCCGGGATCACACCTCCGCCTCACGTATCGCAACTTCTTCCCGCCCGACGCCCGTTGGCAGTTCAGCGGAATCCGTCTGGCACACGATCTTACGGATTGATCGGCTCGGACGCCGGAAACGGCACGGTTGATGCAGTGTCCCGGTTGCTCCGTGGGTGCCGTGCCGAACGCCCCAGGGATTCCGAATCTTGACGCGATCGGCGTGGATTGGTTTGTTGTACCGGTTTTCGCACGGAAAGCCCTCACGGCAGGAGAATCGAACATGATGAGAACACGTCCAGTGGGACTCTTGGTGGCCGCGGTCGCGTTGCTCGCCCTCGTCGGCTGTTCGCGCAAGGTGGTGAGCCGGATCGATCCGAACGAGACGGTCGACCTCTCCGGCAAGTGGAACGACACCGACTCGCGACTCGTCAGCGACGAGATGATCGCCGACTGCCTGAACAGCCCCTGGCTGGTGAAGTACCAGACCAAGTTCGGCGACAACCCGACAGTGATCGCCGGATCCATCCGCAACAAGTCGATGGAGCACATCGCGGTCGGGACCTTCCTCCGGGACATCGAGCGGGCGCTCGTCAACTCCCAGGAGGTCCAGGTCGTCGCCTCCGCGGAAGAGCGTGGTGAGGTGCGCGCCGAGCGGGAAGACCAGCGCGTCAACGCGTCTCCGGAAACCCTCAAGCGGATGGGC
>JAGQHR010000068.1 GCA_020431745.1 Candidatus Eiseniibacteriota bacterium | reverse complement strand
GTTCGAGCCACACCGCCTGCTGGGGACCGAGCAAGAGGGGAGCCGCCGTCTCCGCCAGCTCCAGGAAATAGCGGGCGTGCCGTTCACGAACCGGCCGCAGATCCCCGGAAAACTCGAGCTGCTCGTACGCGAATTGCCGAATCGGTTCCAGCAGACGATATCGGGACTCACCCCGGACCGACTCCACCGTCACCAGCGACTTGGCCGCGAGCCGCGCGATCAGGTCGAGCGCCTCGAACTCGTCGATTCCCTCGATCGCCACCCGGGTCGCCGCGAGCAGATCGAAGCCGCGCGCGAAAACGGAAACGGACCGGAAGAACTGTGACTCGCGATCATCGAGGAGCCGGGCGCTCCAGCCGATCGCGGCCCGCAGCGCGCGATGACGATCGGTGTCGGACTCCTCCCCGATCCGAAGCAGCTGGAGCTGCCGGTCCAGCTTGCCGGCGATTTCCTTGGGAGTGAGGACCCGCGTCCGGGAGGCGGCGAGCTCGACCGCCAAGGGAAGCCCTTCGACCCGCCGGCAGATCTCCGCGATCGCCCGCAGAGTCTCCGGATCGGATTGCAAGGTCCGGGCATTCCGCGCGCGGTCCAGGAAGAGACGGACGCAGACGTTGTCGGCAAGCTCCCGATCGGTCCCCCCTTCCTCCGGCACCGGCAGAGGATCGAGATAGATCGTTTCTCCCGCTCCCAGCGCCTCCCGACTCGTGACGAGGATCCGGAGCTCGGGGCATCCTTCCAGCAGGGACTGTGCGAGGTCACGCACCGCCGCGGTGAGATGCTCGCAGTTGTCCAGCACGAGCAGCATCCGCATCGCGGTGAGATGATCCTGGATCCACAGTCGGGTCTCCCCCGGCGCATCATGCAGACCCAACGCGCTCGCGAGCGAAGTCTCGACCCGGGCTCCGTCGAGCGCGGAGGAAAGATCCACGAAGGTGGCCGGACCGGACCGCTGCTCTTCCCAACCCCGCGCCACCTCGATGGCCAACCGTGTTTTGCCGCTCCCACCGGTCCCGACGAGAACGACCAGGCCCGGAATCTGCAGTAGCTCGGAGCACCGAGCCCGCTCCGCCTCGCGTCCCCAGAAGGTCGTCGCCACGACGGGAAGCGTCGACGTCGCCGCCCGCGTTTCCCCGGACTGATCCAGCGCCTTGCGCAGAGTCGACCCCACTTCGCTCATCGAGGACGGCCTGGCTTCGGGCTCTCTCTGGATGCAGCGTTCGATCAACTCCGTCACCGCACTCGGCAGGCCAGAAGGCAGGCGGTCCCAATCCACGGTTCCGTCCACGATCGATGCCTGGATCGAGGCAGGTGTCGATCCTGCAAAGGCCGGCACCCCCGCCAAACATTCGTAAAGAACGCACCCGAAGGCGAAAACGTCCGCCCGGTGATCGGCCTGTCGCAGGAGCCGTTCCGGACTGACGTACCCCCACGTTCCCGCAAGCCCGGCGTCGCTCGGATCCATCGATTCATTCGTCGGGTCGGCCGAACGGGCGATCCCGAAGTCGAGGACCTTGACCGCGCCGCGGGACGACAGCATCACGTTCGCCGGCTTGAGGTCGAGATGGATGACCTTTCCCTCGTGGGCCGCCGCCAGTCCGGCCGCGACCTGCCGCCCGAGCTCCAGCGCCTCGCGCCACGGCATCGGTCCGCGCTGCAGCCGCGCCGCCAGCGTCTCGCCGTCGACCCATTCGAGGACGAGAAAGCGGATTCCCGCCGTGCTCGTCTCCATTCCGTAGATCGTCGCGATGTTGGGATGGTTGAGGGAGGCGAGCAGCTTGGCCTCGCGGGTGAACCGCTCCAACCGGCGGGGAGAGTGGACCAGCTCCGGCGGCAACGTCTTGAGCGCGACGGAACGGTCGAGCACGAGGTCCCGGGCGCGATAGACCACGCCCATGCCCCCGCGTCCCGCCTCCGACTCGATCTCGAAACGACCCAGCACCTGGCCCGGGATCGCGCCTGACCCCACGCCGCGCCCTTCCGTCGCGTCGGCGGAAGAGACTTCGGCCGGATCTCCTCGCATCGCCGCGGCGAAGCGTCCGACCAAGCGCAGCGCGTCCAGCGAGCTCATCCCCGACTCGACCGTCTTCCAGCGGTCCCAATCGATCTCTTCGCCGTCGGCCAGCGACTCCGCGAGCCGGAGCAAAGGATCGTCGGACGGGGGAGGATCCGCCTCCGGGATCGGCTTCGTGACGTCCGAGCGGTCAGTCACGGCGAATCTCTTTGGAGAGCGCGACGAGAGCGCGCGCCACCGCCGCACGCGCCGCCTCCGAGGTCGGCTTTCCGGCGGCTTCCGCGACCTCCTGATAGCTCAGTCCGAACTCGACCCGCAGGATCAACAACTGCTTCTGCTCCTCGGTGAGTCGGTCCAACGCCCGCTCCAGCTTCTCGACCTCTTCCCGACCGAGCATCGACTCGAGCATCGAGGGCGATCGGTCCGAGTGAACGTCATCGAGGGTCGTCGGGTCGGGTCGAACGGCCGCGCGTCGCACCTCGTCGCGGATTCCGTTCAGCAGCACCTGACGCAGGTAGGCCAGGAACGCCCCCTCCCCCCGGTGTTCGAACGAATCGATCCGGCGGAGCGCCTTGAGCAGCGCGTCCTGAACGAAGTCCTCCGTATCTCGCAGATCCCGACTTTGTCGCGGCAACCGTTGGTGGGCCCACCGCTGAAGGATCGGCAGGTAGCGGGCGAAGAGCGCTTCCCGCGCGCGGGCATCTCCGTGCCGCGCCCGATCGAGGAGCACTCCGGTGTTGGAGGAAACCGGTCCGGGCTTCGAACCCGTTGCCTTTGGCTCTTCCGGACGATCGGTCATGGGATCGAGGAACTCCCCCCAACGAAGCAGGGACGAACGCAGACAGTCCGACGCGAGCTCGGCCCGAGTCACAACAGACCCACCGATCTCCGTTGGGTCACACTGCACCCTTGTAAGTCTAACAAAAGGGTGCGCGGCTCACCCCCGAGCCTTTTCCCCGCCCATCTCCGTGTAGAACCGCCCCTTCATGGCCGCCCGCGATCGCGGCCGTCGGAGTCGTCGTCACTTCCCATCTCCATGGAGTCCACGTCGATCTCGATCTCCTCCATCTCGACGTCGTTTCCCCCGGCGGGCAGCTCCGGGCCTCGAAACTTGAGCGGCCGGACACCCTGCAGCAGGAATCGGCGGATGATGACTCCGACGGCATCGATCTCCAGCAGGCGCGCCTGGTCGAGCACGCTTCCCAGCGCCAGACGTGTCTTCAGCTCGCCGAGGTACGCGGCGGTCGTTCGGCCGTGGACCAACCGGATCCGCACGCTCCGGGCGCCGAGCCACCGATCGGACGGGATGACCCGTCCGGCGGCATCGCGGACCTGGACGGAGGAACCGTCCAGGATCAGCGCATTGACGACGGATGCTCCCCCGGCTCGGGAACCTCCGCGAGACGAGACCGGGTGGACTTGCAGAGCGAGCGTCATGGCTGAGTTCCCTTCTCGGACGTCATTCCGATCCTGCCGGATAGAGCAGCAGATCGTCAGACTGGATGACGTAGATCCGGTCGCCGCGTCGTCCTCAGCTCCAGAATCACGCGCCAGGTCGGCGGCGAACCATCCGGCAAGACGAATTCTGCCCGAAGCGTCCCGTCACGATCGACTCGGAAGACACCCGGGCCCTGCTTTCTCGGGAACCAAGCGGCCACGACGAACCCGTCGGCTCCGTTTCCGGTGATTCGATCGACCCGGCCCGGCCGCGGCAGGTCACCGAGCCGTGGGGCTCCGCCACCCCTGGAAACGACCCGTTTTGAACGAACTCCCCCGGCCGGTCGTCATGGGAGCGGGCGGTCGCGAGAGCCGGCGGCCGGGCTGTGGGGTCAGGAACCCACGGAGGGCGTCACCGGGGCCACCGGTCCTGCTAGACTCGCCCTCGTTGGCGCGGCCTCGCCGGAGCTGCGCGTCCCAGCGGGGTCGTCGCGCCACCGACGTCCCACTCGACGAAAAACTCGCGTCTCCGGAGACCTGATGCGCTCTCTCGTTGCCCTGGCGGTCCGCCGCCGTGTCACCGTCCTCATGGCCATGCTCGCGGTCGCCGCGTTCGGCGTCGTCGGTTATCAGCGGCTGGCCCTCGATCTCCTCCCGGACATCTCCTATCCGTCGCTCACGATCCAGACCGACCTGGCGGATACGGCCCCGCTCGAGATCGAGAACCTGGTCACCCGGCCCATCGAGGAGGCGGTCGGCGTCCTCCGGGGCCTGCAATCGATCCATTCCGTCTCCCGCTCCGGAGTCTCCGAGATCACGTTGGAGTTCGACTGGGACTCCGACATGGACGTCCTCTCGATGGACCTCCGCGATGCGCTCGATCGGCTGACCCTTCCCGAGGGCACCGAGAGCCCGATCGTCCTCCGGTTCGATCCCTCGCTCGACCCGGTGATGCGCCTCGCGTTCACCGGTGACGGATCCCTCACCGAGCTCCGGCGGATCGCCGATCGCAAGCTCAAGCAGGATCTCGAATCCGTCAAAGGCGTCGCCGCGGCCCAGATCAAGGGCGGCGAAGAAGAGGAGATCCAGATCGAGATCGACCAGGAGCGTCTCGCCGCCCTGGGCATTCCGCTCGATCGCGTCCGCTCGATCGTCGCGGCATCCAACGTCAATCTCCCCGGCGGCCTGCTCGACAGCGAGCAGACGTCCCTGATGATCCGCCTCGTCAACGAATACCAATCGGTCGAAGAGATCGGCTCGCTCATCGTGAGTCAGAGCAGCGGTCTGGGCACCGCGAGCGCGACCACCGGCGAGAACGCGACCGGCCTGGTCCGGCTCCGGGACGTGGCCACGGTTCGGCGCGGCACCAAGGAGCGGGAAGAGATCACCCGTTTCGGTGGCAAGGAATGCGTCGAGATCGCGATCTACAAGGAGGGGGACGCGAACACGGTGAGCGCGGCCCGCCGCGTCCGCCAGGAAATCGCGCAGCTGGAGGACGAGCTCCCCCCCGGCCATCACATCGACGTTCTCTTCGATCAGTCCCGCTTCATCGAACGCGCGCTTCAGGAAGTCCGTGGCGCCGCCCTCATCGGCGGAATCCTCGCGATCCTCGTGCTCTTCTTCTTCCTCCGGGACCTCCGTTCGACGCTCATCATCGCCACCTCGATCCCGCTGTCGCTGGTCGCCACCTTCATCGCGATGTACAAGCTCGACATCTCGCTCAACATCATGTCTCTGGGTGGGCTCACTCTCGGGATCGGAATGTTGGTCGACAACTCGATCGTGGTGCTCGAATCGATCTTCCGCCGGCGGAGCGAAGGATTGTCCCTGGCCAAGGCGGCCATCGAAGGCACCACCGAGGTCGGCGCCGCGGTCGTGGCTTCCACGCTGACCACCGTCGCGGTCTTCCTGCCCATCGTCTTCGTCGAAGGGATCGCCGGACAGCTCTTCGGCGACATGTCCCTTACGGTGACCGCCAGCTTGCTCGCTTCGCTGATCGTGGCCATCACCGTGATCCCGATGCTCGCGTCGGTGGAGCGAAACCGCGCGGCCTCCAAGACAGGCGGCGTCGGCTCCGCAAACCGGACGGAACACTCCGGAACGGCCCGGACAGCGGCGGAAAGCGCCCCGCAGCCGAGCGACGTGGCCGCGAAGAGACGCAGCCGCTGGGCTCGCGCCTGGCGTGGATCGGCGCCCCAGGCCGACTCCGGCGCCCCCCTCGGCGCGCTCGCGCAGCGCTACGACGACCTGGTCCGCGGAGCGATCGCACGCCGAGCCGTCGTGCTCGTCGTCGCGTTCGGTCTCTTCGGACTGACGCTCCTCACCGTGCCCAAGCTCCCGACCGAGCTCATCCCCTCGATCAACGAAGGCGAGTTCTTCTTCGAGGTACAGATGCCGGACGGCACGCCGCTTCCCGCCACCGACCGGGTTCTCCAGCGCATGGAACAGGCCGCATCGCAGGAAGGCGACGTCGCCTCGTACTATTCGACCGTCGGCAGCCGGCTCGTCTCGGGCGGGCTCTCCCTCAACAACCAGGCGGAGAACCTCGGCCAGCTCAACATCGTGATGAAGGACCGGGGCGACGAGGTCTCGCTGGAGCGGACGACCCGCACGCTGCGGGAATCATTCGCGGGCATCCCCGATCTCGAGATCAAGTCCGGCAAACCGACCTACTTCAGTCTCAAGACACCGATCGAGGTGATCGTATTCGGCGAGAACCTGGACGACTTGCGCGACTACTCGGTCGAGCTGCAGCAGCGCGTGAGCGGGGTCCCCGGCCTCGTGGACGTCCGGTCGTCCCTGGAAGCGGGAAGCCCGGAGCTTCGGATCCACTTCGATCGCGATCGACTCGCCGCGATGGGTCTGGACATGCGCAGCCTCTCCGAGACCCTGCGCGACCGTGTCCACGGCAACGTGCCGACGCGCTTCAAGGAAGAGGATCGGCAGCTCGACATCCGCGTCCGCAACCGCGAGGAGGATCGGGCCAGCGTCGCCGACATCCGCAATCTGGTGGTGCCCGGACCGAACGGGGAGCCGGTCCGCCTGCTCACGGTCGCGGACATCACGGAAGACCGCGGCCCGGCGGAGATCCATCGGTTGCAGCAGCAGCGCGCCGCCGTCATCACCGCGAACCTGGAGGGCCGCAGCCTCGGCGGCGCCGTTGCGGACGTTGAGGCCGCAATCGCGAACGATCCTCCTCCCCGCGGCCTCTCGGTCGAAATCGGGGGGCAGAGCCAGGAGATGCAGGTCTCGTTCGGAAGTCTACGCTTCGCGATCGGGCTCGCGATCTTCCTCGTCTATCTGGTGATGGCGGCCACCTTCGAGTCGCTCCTGCATCCCTTCCTGGTGTTGTGCACGATTCCGCTCGCTCTCATCGGAGTCGTCGCGGGGTTGTTCCTGACCTCGACACCGGTGAGCGTGATCGTGCTGATCGGCACCATCATGCTGGTCGGCATCGTGGTCAACAACGCGATCGTCCTCATCGATGCGATCAACCAGCTCCGAAGATCGGGAATGGAAAAGCTCGAAGCGGTCGTGCAGGCCGGTCACATTCGATTGCGCCCGATCCTCATGACGACATCCACTACGGTGCTGGGGCTCCTGCCGATGGCCTTGTCCGTGGGCGAGGGGTCGGAGCTGCGCGCACCGCTCGCGATCACGGTCTGCGCGGGACTGCTCTTTTCGACGATCCTCACCCTGGTCGTGATTCCGGCGGCCTATATGGCCGTGCCCTCGACGATCCGGGCGTACGGAGACTCGGAAGAGGACGAACCGTCGGAACGCACCAGGCCCATCGCCCCGTCCAACGCTCCGCTTCCGGCATCGCGAACCTGACGGAGCGGCGGACCCGGCACGATTCCGCCCCCGCGGAACCGTGGGAGCTCTCCCGGTCCTCGGGGAAAGACGCGAGCCGGTTGCGCAACATGGAACCGATCTCCCAGGGCGCGCGGAGCGTGGGCGCCTCCGTTTCCCCCGACGAGTGCGGGTTTGCGCCGGAACGCCGGATGGCCGACACTCCCCGGCGGGATTTCACGCACGGAGGATCGGCCATGAATCCACTGACCCGTCTCATCGCAGCGATGTCGACTGTCGTCCTGGGCCTGACCCTGACGGTTCCGGCAGCCCGCTCCGGAGAAACCGACATGTCGAATCGAATCGTCGAGACCTCGATCGCGGATCTCCAGGCCCAGATGGAGAGTGGCGAATCGACCTCGGAGTCCATCACCCAGGCCTACCTGGCACGCATCGAGAGTCTGGACGATGAGCTCGACGCCGTTCTCGTCGTCAATCCGGACGCCGCGGCCCAGGCGCGAGCCCTCGATGAGGAGCGGCGCGCCGGCAAGGTCCGCGGTCCCCTGCACGGCATTCCGATCCTCCTGAAGGACAACATCGAGTCGCGCGATCCGATGCCGACCACCGCCGGCTCCCTCGCCCTGGCGCACAACGTGACGGGACGGGATGCTTTCCTCGTGGCCCGCCTGCGCGCGGCCGGCGCGGTCATCCTCGGCAAGACCAATCTCAGCGAGTGGGCCAACTTCCGCTCCGAACGCTCGTCCAGCGGGTGGAGCGGCGTCGGTGGCCAGACCAAGAATCCCTACGATGTCACGCGAACCCCGTGCGGCTCGAGCTCCGGCTCCGGCGTGGCCGTGGCGGCGAGCTTCGCGACCGCGGCGATCGGCACGGAGACCAACGGATCGATCGTCTGTCCGTCGACGGTCAATGGTGTCGTCGGGATCAAGCCGACCGTCGGCCTCGTCAGCCGTAGCGGAGTCGTCCCCATCTCGCACAGCCAGGATACGGCTGGCCCGATGGCCCGATCGGTGACGGACGCAGTCCTCGTGCTGCAGAGCATGATCGGTCGCGACGAGAGCGATGCCGCGACCTCAGCCGCTGACCGCGCCCGGGATTGGCAGCTCGTGAGTCACTTGCGGCCGGACGGACTCGAGGGCAAACGCGTCGGCGTCGTCCGCTCCGTGGCTGGCTTCCACACCGAGGTGGACAAGCTGTTCGAGCGCGCCATCACCGACCTGCAGGCCGGAGGAGCGACGATCGTGGACAGCCTCGCGTTCGAGGGCGAGGACGGGCTGGGGCAGGCCGCGTACGACGTACTGTTGTACGAGTTCAAACACGATCTCAATGCGTACCTGGCCTCCCTTCCGGGGGTCGACGATCTCCCCGCATCCACGCTCGAGGAGCTGATCGCGTTCAACAACGAGCACGCCGACCAGGAGATGCCGTTCTTCGATCAGGAGGTCTTCGAGTACTCCCAGGCCAAGGGCCCCCTCAGCGACGAGGCGTACAAGAAGGCGCTGGAGCTGGTCCAGCGAGCCTGTCGGGAGGACGGGATCGACAAGCTGATGGCGGAGCATCATCTCGATGCGCTCATCGCGCCGACGGGTGCGCCGGCCTGGAAGATCGATCTCATCGACGGCGATCACTTCATCGGGGGCAGCTCCAGCTACCCGGCGCGTGCGGGATATCCCGACATCACCGTGCCGATGGGGACGGTCCACGGGATGCCGGTGGGGCTCTCCTTCTTCGGCCCGGCCTTTTCCGAACCGACCCTCATCGAGATCGCGTTCGCGTACGAGCAGGCCACGCATCACCGCGTGCCTCCCAAGCTGTAGCAACGGGGTACGATCCGGACGGACGGGGAGCTACATCAGACTGTCGCCGATGCGGTTCCAGCGCACCTTGAACGGTGCCCAGCGGAGATCGTGCGCGAGCTTGCGCAGATAGGACATCGGCTCGCCCGGAGACGCCTCCGGCGAGGGATAGCTCTCGGAGTCCCAGCTCATATAGAGGAAGAGCGCCTTCGCGACGATCAGATCGCGCGGCACGGGGCCGAAGGCGCGCGAGTCGTACGAGTTGTCTCGGTTGTCGCCCATCATGAAGTAGTGATCGGCGGGGACGACGAAGGGACCGTAGTTGTCCCGGGAGTTCTGCCCGTGCGGGCCCCGGGGCAGATTGTGATGGCTTCCGTCGAGATTCCGATCGATGTGCTTGGCGTGCTTCGCGTCCGGAAACTGATCTCCGTTGACGTAGAGCACCCCGCGCTTGACCTCGATCGTGTCCCCGGGAACGCCGACACACCGCTTCACATAGTCGGTCCGGCCATCCCCCGGAAACTTGAAGACCACGATGTCGTTCTTCCGAGGATCGCGCAGCGCGGGCAAGCGCAGGTGGGTGAACGGGATGGGTGTGCCGTAGACGAACTTCCCGGCCCAGAGGTAGTCGCCGACGAGAATGGTGTCTTCCATCGACCCGGTCGGGACGTTGTAGGCCTGCGCAACGGAGTGGACGGTGAGAAAGAGCGCGAGCGCGAGCAGGGCGAGATCCCGAGCTTCCCGCGTCCAGCGAGCGAACACCGACGGTTTGGCCGGCTGCTCGATCGCCGGAAACACCTCGATCACCGCTTCGTCTCGATCGTCCATCGACTCCCTCTCCATGCCCGGCCCCCGGACCCACGGGGGTGCGCCGTACCGGCCACTTCAGTGGAACAGGAAACCGCCCGGTCCGGCAACCTTTCCTGAATGTCGGAAGGTCGCGGACGGTTCCGCACCCCTGAGAGCCCTGCAAAATGGCGCGAGGCGGCCGCTTTTTC